>NZ_NVQC01000008.1 GCF_003044035.1 Candidatus Methylomirabilis limnetica | reverse complement strand
AACCCCGACGAGCTTTCAGAAACTGAGATCGAGGCCTTGTGGGCCGAGGAAGCAGAGCACCGTTTGGATGAATTGGAACAGGGATTGGTGACCGAGAGCCGGGCCGAGGACGTGCTTCGCCGAGCGCGGGCCGCTCAACGCAACGTTAGGGGTATCAACACAATGCGATTGCTGACCCGGTTGGGGGCACGTATTAAAAATAGGGACAGACACTATTATCGTAACAATTCGTGGTGTTCGCGGTTATGATCGTGCCTGCCACGGATTACCCTAATCGTTGCACCCAGCCACCCGTATCCTGTGAGGCAACGAGGGAATGATCGTCAGGCGATCTTTCGGAACGACAGCGATTCGAAGGCACACGATGACAGAGCAGCTACTGGAAGAGACGGGTTCATCTGGGAGGTGCTTGAGGCCAGCGAGCCTGTTGCGGAGGTAGTCCTTCAGCTTCAGCTTCATCGGGACAGGGTCATTCGTAGGATCAAGGCTCGGATGCTCTCAGCGCCCGCCGATCCATCTTTCCTGCCCAACCATCGCCAGTCCCTGCTTTTCGATGTCAAATACCCATTGACAAGCAAAAATGCCTTCCTATCCTTTCAGCCATCGAAAGCAATGCCTTATCATCACCATAAAGACGCCGAAGCAATAGCCGGCTCCCCTCACCTTGTAAGTGTAGATTACACCCCCGTAATATGCACTTCTTAGCCCTCTCCTCAAGAAGCTGCCCTCTCCTGACATCCCGATAGCACAACCTACCTACCGGTGGGGCGGCTCTCGCCATGGCCACCTCTGAAGCCTCCAACCCTCGGCTGTCAACTCAAGACCAAAAGCTGATTCGTGTCTTCCTGTTCGCTGAGTGCTGCTCGCTGAATGCTAATCGCTAGGCTGGCGGGTAGAGGTGATATAGCATGCAGTAGATAATAACGCCGGTGACCGAGACATACAGCCACAGCGGAAGGGTCCACCGGGCAATCCTCACGTGTCGGTCAAAGCGCCCTCTCAGTGCGCGATAGACCGTGATGAGGGCTAATGGGGGAATCGCCGCGGCCAGAACCGTATGAGAGATCAGGATCGTAAAATACAGCGCTCGAATGCCTCCGTGCCCTGCAAAAGGAATCGATCCCACCTGATAGTGATACGTCAGATAGGACATCAGAAAGAGGGTCGAGGTCCCAAGGGCCGCCCCCATACAGAGCTTGTGCGCGGTGATCTTTCGCTGTCGGATCAACAGGTAGCCGAGGCTCAGCAAAAGCGCGCTGGTCCCATTGAGTGCGGCATTGATGGTAGGCAAGGCGGTAACGGAAAGGATGAGTAGACCTCCTGAGGGATGCCTTTCTAGATAGATTCAAGGCCATCGTTAGGATGGCTCCTGGCACGAAAGCATGGCTACGCTTCGATCCTCCACCCCCCATCCTATCCTTCCCCCTCATGGGGGGAAGTGACACCTTTTGTGGATTCCTCCCCTCCCCTTATGGATCTCCTCCCCCCTTGAGGGGGAGGATTAAGGTGGGGGGGGTGATCCCAGAACTGAACCACTCGGTACCCGACGCTCTCAAGCCAAGCGGTCCGATAGGATGCTGTCGGTGGAACTTGCGTCCTTCGATCCGGCGCAACCGCAACTGCCGCCACAGGGCGCTTTCGGTATCCGTTGGACGCTTCCTCGGCGTCCTGGCTTTCCTGCCCACCCCCCCCATCCTCACCTTCCCCCTCGTGGGGGGGAAGGGATCTGCCTACACTTTACTGCCGAGAGACATTAGAATGGCACCCTGTCTAGCACCATCAGTAACAGCAGCGCCGGTAGGTACACAAGCGACGCGAACACCAGACGCCTCACGTCTGTTGTCGATCGCCAGAGGATAAAGGCACACCCGCACCCAAGCAGGCCAATACCCAGCGTAAGCGCACCCGCGAAATAGACTGGGCCGGCAAACCCGATGAGGGTCGGCAGCAGGCTGACGACAAGTAAGACCAGGGAGTCGCAGACAATCTGACATCCCGTAAGTTTATCGTCCGGATCGATCACTGGGAGGAGGTGAATCCCTGCCCGCTTATAATCGTCCTTGTACAGCATGGCGATTGCCAGCGTATGGGGAAGCTGCCAGAGAAACATGATGGCGAACAATACCCACGCCTCGATTCCGAGTCTTCCCGTGGCTGCTGCCCAGCCGATAACCGGCGGCAATGCCCCCGGCACCGCTCCCACAACCGTGCAGAAAGCGGTCCTGCGCTTGAGCGGCGTGTAAAGAAACAGATAACTTCCCACGATAACCGCCGCCACCACACCACTCAGGGCGTTGACCGAGACAGCCAGGTACAGCAGGCCCGTAACTAAGATCAACAATCCGAACAGGAGCGCCTCTGTGGGCTGTAGTCGTCCTGCCGGTAATGGCCGGAGCCGTGTACGCACCATCCGTGCGTCTATGTCCCGCTCGAGGAACTGATTCAGCGCAAGGGTTCCACCCGCCGCAAGCGCCGTACCGGTGAGCACCTGCAGCAGTACCGCGTAGTCCGGCGTGCCGCTCACGCCGAGATAAAAGCCTGCGAATGTGGTCAGCAGCACCATCATCACGATGCGCGGCTTCATCAGTAGCACGAAATCTGCCGCTCGCCTACATGGACGCGTGAACTCGGCGCCTAATGTTTCAGACGTGGATATCATGCGCGTACCCGCTCGGCGAGCAATCCCTGGCTGGGGGCGGCCTGCCGTAACGCCGGCAACCGATAGGCTCGCAGCGTGAGCACGATACAGACTGCCAGCATCAGCGCACCTGTAATTCTATGAGTGGTTGGAAGCGCCAACTGAGCAAATGCCGCGTAGGGAATTTCGACGGACGTGAAGCGATTGACATACGACCCAAGACCCAACAGAAGCTGCAGCACCAACAGGCCGATGAGTAGAGTGACGGGTTGCGCGAGCTTCATCTGATCCGAATGAGGTGTAAAGATACGTATCGCCAGGCGCCAGACAAGGAAAGTCACAAGCGCGGCACAGACCAGATGGGCTAGGATCCAGTCACCGATATGTGTCAGCATGCCTCCAAAGAATATCTGGATGTACACACAACCGGTTGTCAGGAGGCAGAGACGCTTGATCGCTCCGGTATCAGCAACGACGACCTGCCGGGGCCTGTGTGTCCACTCGGCAGAGGTCAACACCACCAAGCTCGCCGTAAGGGCGAAGAATGCTTGGGCAAACAGGCCATGGGTGAGTGCGAGTTCATTGCCGACCGATATCAGGATCACTCGAAGGCCGCCAAGCACCCCCTGAATGATCACCGCGCCTACGGCAGTAACGCCCAACCATCGAGCCGTTCGCGATGACTCCTTCACCCAGAGCAGAGTGGCCAATACAATGGTGAGCAGACCCACGATAGAACCGATCAGCCGATGACTGTGTTCGTAGAAGATGCCCCCCACCATTTGCGACCATGGGTAGAGGAACATGTTGTACCCGAACGTGGTCGGCCAATCCGGCACCGCCAGCCCCGCCCCAGTATTCGTGACCAGGCCGCCGACGAAGATCAACAACAAGGTTGATGCCGCAGTCACTAATGCGAATCGATGAGGCCACGGGCTGTGGACCCGTGCGCGCGTATGGGTTATTGATCTTTTGCTATGATCTGACATAGACTATGTCTTCTAGCTGAGCCACGAAGCGAAGTCAACCACAAACAATGTCTCTCTCGATCCTTTCACGACTGCAGCCCACCCAACCCATCGTGCATAAAATAATTGCGGCCTCGGTAATTGTTTCGCGTCTTCAGATGTGCTATATAGAGCGCCGTGACGATTAAACTGGCCTGCTGCTAAAGAGATAGAGGTGGCGGTACCTCAATTACCGCGGTAAGACGGTGGTCCGCAGAGGACCGGGAGGAGCACGGTGAAACAGGGGGTATGGATTCTCAGCGCATTGGTCATGGTTTTGAGCCTTCCCGTCAGGCAGAGCGAGGCTGATGGGCCGTACAAACTGAAGATGCCACTCGGGCTGCAAGAGGAGGCCGGATTTATTCCCCCGGACAATCCGTTGACTGCCGAGAAGATCGACCTGGGCAAACAGCTCTATTTTGACAAGCGGCTCTCAGCGGACGGCACCGTTGCCTGCGTCACCTGTCACGCGCCAGAGAAAGGGTTCTCTGACGACCGCCCCACCTCCACAGGGATCAAAGGCCAAGTCGGCGGGCGCAGTGCCCCCGTAACGATCAATCGCCTCTTCAGCCAGGAGCAGTTCTGGGACGGTCGCTCCCCCTCGCTGGAGGACCAGGCTCTGGGCCCGGTCCAGAACCCCATCGAAATGGGCCATACCCTGGAAGGGATGATCGTGGCCGTGGATAAGGTGCAGGGATACCGGGCGCAGTTCCAGAAGGTCTTCGGCACCAAGGTAACGAAAGAGGGGGTCGGCCAGGCCATCGCTTCCTTCGAGCGAAGCCTGCTCTGCGGCAACTCCGCCTTTGACAGGTTCGCCGCCGGGGACCAAAAGGCCATCACTGTGAGCGCTAAGGCTGGTCTCGTCCTTTTTCGAGAAAAGGCGCACTGTGAGACCTGTCACACCGGCTTCAATTTCACCGATGAAGGATACCATAATATCGGCGTAGGCATGGATAAGCCGAAACCCGATCTTGGGCGGTTTAGCGTCACCAAGAAAGAGTCAGACAAAGGGGCTTTTAAGACACCGACCCTCCGTAACATTACTGCCAGTGGGCCCTACTTGCACGATGGGACTTCTAAAAGCCTCGCAGAGGTGATCGAGTTCTACAATAAGGGAGGAATCAAGAATCCCCAGCTCTCGAAAGAGATCAAACCGCTAAACCTTACGGCCAAAGAAAAGACCGATTTGGTGGCATTCCTGAAGTCGCTGAGCTGCCCTGATCTGCAAGTAGCCACCCCTGCATTGCCAAAGTGATAGCAGTTTAGACTGAAGGCTGAAGGCTTTTAGGTGAATCCCTTACCCCTTAATACCTTCAGCCTTCAGTCTATCTACCTGCTTCTCCCTGGTCTACTTCTCCCCCATCTCTTTGATCTTGACCTGTTTCTTCAGGACGGCATGGGCCGCCGCCAGCTTGGCGATGGGGACCCGATAGGGGGAGCAACTGACGTAATCCAGACCCAGTCGATGACAGAGATCAACGGACATGGGCTCGCCTCCGTGCTCGCCACAGAGGCCGATCTCCAGTTTTGGCTTGGCCTTTCGCCCCTTCTCGATCGCTATTCGCATGAGCTCTCCAACCCCTTCTTCGTCGAGCACGGCGAAGGGATCCGCCTGAAGGATCCCTTCATCCAAATACTGAGGGAGGAAGCGGCCGGAGTCATCACGGGAAAACCCGAAAGCGGTCTGGGTCAGGTCGTTTGTCCCGAAGGAGAAGAAGTCGGCTATCGCTCCGATCTGATCAGCCACAATACAGGCCCTGGGTAGCTCGATCATCGTTCCAATCAGGTAGCGGACCTTTACGCCGTACGCTTTCATCACCTCGGTGGCTACCCGCTTCACGATATCCCGCTGGATCTGGAACTCCTTCACATGGCCAACGAGAGGGATCATGATCTCCGGGAAGGGGCGTTTCCCTTTCTTTTTAAGTTCACAGGCCGCTTCGAAGATCGCCCGGGCCTGCATCTCTGTGATCTCCGGGTAGCTGATCCCCAGACGACAGCCACGGTGCCCGAGCATCGGGTTGAATTCCTGCAGGGAGTTGACCTTGTCTTTGAGGGTCTTCTCCGACACCCCCATGCCTTCCGCCACCTTTCGAATCTCCTCGTCCTTCCTCGGCAGGAACTCATGCAAGGGAGGATCGAGCGTCCTGATGATGACAGGCAAACCATCCATGAGTTCGAAGATCGCCTTGAAGTCCTGCTTCTGCATGGGCAGCAGCTTGGCCAGGGCGTTGCGCCGCTCATCAGCATCCTTGGCCAGAATCATCTCTCGCACGGCGACGACTCGATCCCCCTCGAAGAACATGTGTTCGGTCCGACAGAGGCCGATCCCCTCGCCCCCAAATTGTCGCGTGACCTGTGCGTCCCTTGGAGTGTCCGCGTTGGTCCTCACACCGATCTTCCGGAAGCGGTCCGCCCACGAGATCAGGGTACCGAACTCACCCGTCAGTTTTTCAGGCTGCCTCAACGCCACCTCCCCGAGGATGACATTGCCTGTACTGCCATCGATGGTAATCAGGTCTCCTCGCCGAACGGTCAGATTCGCGACCTCGAAGTACCCCTCCTCCTCGTTGACGAGGATATCGGAGCAGCCGACGACGCAGGCTTTCCCCATACCTCGCGCAACCACAGCGGCGTGACTGGTGAGACCACCCCTGGCGGTGAGGATCCCTTGGGCGGCAACCATACCCGCAATGTCCTCCGGGGAGGTCTCGGGCCTGACCAGGATCACCTTCTCGTGCCGCTCCGCTGCTTCCACCGCCTCCTCCGCCGTGAAGACGGCCTTCCCAACTGCCGCTCCCGGCGAGGCCGATAGGCCCTTCGCGATCTTCTGAACCTTGGCCTTCGGATCGATCGTAGGATGCAGAAGCTGTTCAAGTTGCCATGGCTCCACCCGCAGAACGGCAATCTTCTGGTCTATCAATCGCTCCTTGGCCATATCAACTGCGATCTTAATGGCAGCGTGGGCTGTCCTTTTGCCGATGCGGCACTGCAGCATATAGAGCTTTCCATCCTCAATGGTAAACTCAATGTCCATCATGTCCCGATAGTGATGCTCGAGGGATCGACAGATCTGCTCAAACTCCCGATACACCTGCGGCCAAGCCTTCTTCATGGCAACGATGGGACGCGGGGTCCTGATCCCCGCTACTACGTCCTCCCCCTGGGCATTGAGGAGAAATTCACCATAGAGGCGTTTCTCCCCTGTAGACGGATCGCGGGTGAAGGCCACCCCGGTCCCGGAATTATCCCCCAGGTTGCCGAAGACCATGGACTGGATATTCACGGCGGTACCCCAGTTATCCGGAACCTTATAGATCCGTCGGTACTCGATGGCCCGTTTGTTGTTCCAGGACTCGAATACGGCCGCAATCGCCATTCGAAGCTGCTCCTTCGGATCCTGGGGAAACTCCCTCCCAGCCTCGCGCCGAATGACCCCTTTAAACTGTTCGACCAGGTCCATAAGATCTTCGGCGCTGAGTGCCGTGTCGGCCGTAACCCCCTTCTGCCGCTTCTTTTCGCTGAGGAGCCCCTCAAAAGCAATCTTTTTGATGCCCAGCACCACATCCCCGAACATCTGGAGGAGTCGCCGGTAACTATCGTAAGCGAAGCGGGGGTTTTGAGAACGCTGGACGAGGCCTTGGATCGTTTTGTCGTTTAACCCCAGGTTCAACACGGTATCCATCATCCCCGGCATGGAGATCCGCGCCCCAGAGCGGACGGAGACCAGGAGCGGATCCTTCGGATCGCCGAACCGCTTTCCCATAGCCCGCTCCAGCTTGGTAATATCCGCTTCGATCTCCGCCCATAGCTGGGGAGGGAAACGCCTGCCTCGCTTCACGTACTCAATGCAGGCTTCCGTCGAGATGGTAAAGCCAGGCGGCACGGGGATCTTGAGGGTGGTCATCTCATGGAGGTTCGCCCCCTTTCCCCCGAGAAGATTCTTCTGCTCAGCCCTTCCTTCCGCCCGACCCTTTCCGAAGAAGTACACATATTTCTTTGCAGTCGCCATTTGTATTTTTTCCCCCACGTTATTGCGTTCAGCGTCGTGCGTGGAGCGGCACGCTGTACGCCGCACGCTACTTTGCCAGTTCGATAGTGAGCTTGGTCTCCTGCTTCGGCTTGACGGCGACGTCCTGCACCTTCTTACCGAGCGTCTCCTGCCAGACCTCGATCTTATAGTTTCCTGGTGGAACATTTTTAAGGGTGAACTCACCCTTATCGTTGGTAACAGCCACGTACGGATGGTCGGAGACAACGAGCCAGCCAAGCATCCAACTGTGGGCATCACAGGTCACCTTGACAATCTCCGGCTTCGCAAACTCCGTGGTCAGCACCTTCTTGAATTTCGGCTGGGCCTTATTGATCGAGGCGTTCGCCTTGCTATAAGTATGAATGTTGTGGAGAATCCCATCACTGTTCAGGATATCCAGCGTGCCACCTGCGGGAACCACGACGACATGGGGCGTATATACACACCCATTCTGATCCACTGTTGCCTTCGTGATCGCCCACTTCTCCCCCTTACTCACATCAATCAATCTCACCACAGCATTTTCAATGCCTTTTTGAGGACCGACAATGAGATCCCAGCTCAGGTGCTTATCCTTGCCGCAGACATCCTTGTCTTTGGTCACTTGGAGCTCCTTCCTTACTGGTGGGGTCCCGGCAAATTTAATCGTACCGGTGATCGTCCCGCCGTCTTTCACCTCGCCGCCCTCATAAGCCAAAGCCTGAGCGACGGTCGCAAGGAAAAATCCCGCCACTACGGTCGCTGCGATCAGTTCGCGCTTCCTGCGCATGGAGTATCGCCTCCTTTTCTCTTGTTGCGTCATTGCGTCTGTTGCGTTGTTGCGTCTGTTGCGTAGAGGAAATGGACGCTGCCGCAATAGACGCTATGGACGGGTCAGTTCTCACCCAAATGCATCAGGTATTCAGTAATGGCCTGGATCTGTAGGTCCTCCTTCCCTCCAAGGATATCGTCCGGACCGTCAGGATAGTAGCTGGGCATCTTGGTTCCCGGCTGGATCTTCTGCGGGTCCTTCATCCACTTACCGATCCAGATCGGCCGTAAGCGGCGCTTGGCCAGGCCGAGATCCGGCGCCCAGCCCTCAGGCGGGCCCTCGGGCTTCTTCTCGCCCTGCTGGTGACAGGTGAAGCAGTCAAAGTAGTCCTTCGACATCAGCAATCGTCCGGCCTTAATCATCTCTGGGGCCGGCTCCCCCACCGAGACATACTCATAGGGAACCTGCTGCTTGCCCATCACCGCGAAATACTTCGTCAGGGTGGTGGCTTCTTCGATGCTGAGACCGAATGTCGGCATCCGGGCATCGAGCCACGGCCTGAGCGGTGTAGGCCGCCCAAGGAATTGGTACAGCCATGTGGCCTGAACCTTCTCCCCCTCATGTATCATCCCCACCTCAAGAGGAGGCGGGGCCTTGGTCTCGTTGGCGTAAAAGGCGGCAATGGCGCCGCCCTGCCCTTCGATGACGTGACACCCGTTACAGTTGTAGCGCTTCACAAGGGTCCGCCCGTTCTGAATAGCCAGCTCCTCGTCAGAAAGGCTCCGCTGGAACTGCGGCTGCACACGCTCGGTGCTGAGACTCTTCAGGAAGACCCTCAGCGTCTTCGCCTCTTCGTCGCTGAAACTAAAGTTCGGCATTAATTGCTCAACCCGTTCGGTGGCGTAAATCTGGGGATCCTTCAGCTTCCAGAAGGTGTAGTCCTGCCAGGTCTGCTTCACCTGAACGGCCTCGCCGAAGAACAGCTCCAGCAATCGCTTCTGGCTGAAGTTGCTGAGATCCGGCGCAATCTTCTCCGACGTCTCAAATCCCTTCATGTCGTGGCAACCAAAACAGCCCCGTTTGCGGATCAGACGCTCACCCGCCGCGATCCGCTCGGCCTTCCTCACCTCCTGTTCCAGGCCGCCAACCATTCGCTTCTGCCCAAGCGTCATCAGGAAGGCGGTGACTGCCCGAGCCTCGTCGTCGGAGAGGCGCAGATCGGGCATCCGGGTTGTTGGCCGAAACTGCTTCGGATTCTTGACCCAGGCGAAGAGCCAGTCCGCGTTCACCTTGCCGGCTATCTTTGAGAGATCCGGCGCGAAATCCTGATTCTCCGGCAATGGAGGAGGAGCGACCAGCCAGGCTTTCACCGGTTTCGGTTCAGGCGCTGTCTTGGCGGCTCCCCCCGGTGCTTCTTTTTCGCTTTCCGACTGCGCTGCGAGAGTATGGACCGACGCCACAGCGGGCGGAGCGCCGGCAAGCGGGGCCTTCGCCTCCATGCCAGGGATCCGGTGGCAGCCGAGGCAGCCAACCGAGCTCACGATCTCCCTTCCACGCTCGACCGAAGTGGGGGCCTTAAACGCACCATGAAGCTCCGGCATAGGCTTAGAAGCACGAAGAAGATACGCCGCGATGCTCAATGCGTCATCATCAGACAGCCCAAAATGGGGCATCTTAGTCTTGGGAAGATACTCTCTTGGCTTTTTGATCCACCGAACGAGCCAGCTCGGATCAACCTTGCTGGCGATCCGTGTCAGATCCGGTCCCACTTTCTGAACCTTCTCGAACCCCGCCATCGCGTGACAGCCGAAGCAGCCGAGCTCCTCTACCATCTGTCTGCCGCGCGAATAGACTGGCGCCAGCGCAAACTCCTTCTTTTCGGCATGGCACTTTCGGCAACTCGTCTGCGCGAAGTCGCCACGCAGCAGCGGGCGCGCCCAGTGAGGGACCTCGCCGTGTGCCGCTTCAACCTCGAGGGTCGGCCCCTGCCCCTGGTGGCAAGCTGTGCAACCGAAGCGGGCGATCGGATGATTGCCAAACAGGACCTCCCGATACGGATGGGTGCGGAAGGGCTGCTTGACCTGGTCAAACCCAGGCCGATCGATCGCAAGATGGCATGTCGCACAGCGATCGACGGTCAGGATCGGTACCTTGAACTCGTTGATCGCCAGACCCTCCACGACAATCTGCTTGACCTCGAGGGGGCGGACCCCGATTGACTCCAGGCGTTTCTCGATAGTAACAGCCGGAGCGGTCAGCTCGTCAATCCTGCCACGAATAGTATCCACATCGACATGAAACCGCTTGACAATCCCCCGAGCTTCCTCTGCCCTTGCGTTCAGCATATTGACCTGCGCGGTGAGTCCACGCAACTGCTTTTCAATCTCCGCCACCTTCGCTCGGGGCTTTGTGCTGTCATTTTTGCTGTGAATGGCATGCTCCACCCAGTAGAGCGCTTCATCCAGCTCGCTCTTGATAAACTGGGCCTTTGTGTTCATCTCTGTATGCTCGGTCTCACGTTGAGCAAGGACTTGCTGCGCTTTGACGGACTCGGGTCCGGCCAACCTCGCCTGCGCCGCTTTCAGGTCCTCGCCAAGCTTGGCAATGGCAGCCTGAACTTCCGGCGCGCCAAGCTTCGATCGCTCCGTGGCGAGTTCCAGAGCGACCCGCTCACGCTCCAGCCGGTGGAACTCTTGCTGGTATGCTTTCCACGGGCGTCTGGTCTTCCCCTCGTCCCACACTGCCCATACAGTAACCAGGAGAAAGAGCATGCTCACAGTAAAGAACAAGACCCGTAAGGATCGCTGCTCTGCCAGCTTACTCGTGCGCCATCTTCTCCACATCTGCACCAGGCAACCTCAACCGAACAGTAACGTCAAATGTTGAACCATGGAGTCACCCAGACATTCTTGATGTTGAATGCCAGGCGGAGGATAATCTTGATCGGAAGGCTCATCATCGTCAGAAAGAGGAAGGCCACGATCCCGTAGCGCATAGGGCCCAACTGACGGATAGCGTCGCTCATGTCCCGCTTTAGGTAGTAAAAAACGACCGCCGTGCTGAAGTAGAGAAAGATCAGCACAAACCCGATCATCTCAACCCCGAAGATCTTGGGGTTGCCCATCCACTTGAACGGACCCCAAGCGGAAAGATCGATATTGGTGATCGCAACGACCAAGTGGGGATCCCAGGCCTCCCACGGCCAGAAGAGATTCCACCCGGGGCCCCTGAAGAAAACTCCAGTAATGATCAGCGAGACCCACAGGAATAAAAAGCCGAAGAGAAACGTCGAGATGGCGAAGGGCCGCTCTCTGAAGGTGTAATACCCGTTGCCCTTGGGGTTGATATCGACATACGGGATGACCATAAGCCCAACGATGATCAAGCTCGGCAGGACGACACCGGCAAACCAAGGATCGAAATAGACCAGCAGCTCCTGAAGCCCAAGGAAATACCATGGAGCCTTACTTGGATTGGGGGTCTGTGTGGGATTGGCTGCCTCCTCCAGAGGGGCATCGATCGTGATCGACCAAACGGTCAGAATAACCATCACAATGATCGAGGCGATGAACTCGTTGCGAACGAGGTAGGGCCAGACGTGGACTCGATCGGCCACTGCTGGTTCCCTCGTGTCGGCAGATCGTACGGCCGGTTTCGCCTCTGTATCCTGTTTTGTTTCAGCCATCGTTTCGCTCGTCGCTACTCTTCATTCATCGCTATAACGGACCCGAGACCCCCCCATCTTTCCTGATCCTCCAGAAATGTACGATCATGAGGAGGCCGGCCAGGATGGGTAACAAGATACAGTGCAGGACGTAAAATCTAAGGAGCGCAGGAGGTCCAACGAGGGTGCCACCAAGCAAGAAGGACCTGGCGTCATACCGCGAGGTAACGCCGACCACTTCGCCAAATGGACCCTCACTCCCAAGAAGTGGGGTGGCGCGGGCCATGTTGGTTCCGACCGTTACGGCCCAGATCGAAAGCTGGTCCCATGGCAGGAGGTAGCCGGTAAAACTCAGGAGCAGCGTGATGGTAAGCAGTACGACCCCCACAACCCAGTTGAATTCCCTCGGCGGTTTGTATGAGCCGGTCATAAAGACTCGAAACATGTGCAGCCAGATCGTGATCACCATGGCATGCGCCGCCCATCGATGCATGTTGCGCATGATCATGCCAAACGGGACATCGTGCTGCAGGTATTTCATGTCAGCATAGGCGTACTCAGCTACCGGGCGATAGTAGAACATCAGGATGACACCGGTCACCACCGTTACCAGGAACACCAGGAAGGTGATGCCACCCATACACCAGGTATAGCGAACTCTGAGGGCGTGGCGTCGGATCTTAGGAGGGTGCAGGTGGAGCCAGACATTCGCCATGATCTGCAGCACCCGGTTGCGTGGGGTGTCCAGATAATCGTGACGAAACATCGAGCGCCATAGCTGCGACTCAACGATCTTTTTCTTCAACTCGTTCAGGTTGGGCATCCGCGTTCTGATCCTCTCTCAGCTAGACCTTGAGCTTGAGAAAAGCCCCAGGCCTGGTCCAGTCTCCTCTCTCAAAGCGGAACTGAACGCCCTTATCGATCACAAGTTGCCCGTCGTCACCCAGAGCAATCTTAACTCGCTCCAGCGGCCGAGGGGCGGGACCCTCGAAGTTGAGCCCAGTCCTACGGAAACCGCTGCCGTGGCAGGGGCATTTGAACTTGTCCTCCGCATTCAACCAGTTTGGGGTACAACCGAGATGCGTGCAGATCGCGGAGAGCGCGTAGAATCCGTCAGGCTCGTGGACGATCCACACGCGCTCCTCCTGCTTCCACCGTTCGCTGACGGTTCCGATCGGGTACTCCTCCGGCAGGCCGGCCTTGAAGACCGCTAATGGCTCGAAGAGCACTCTGGGGAACATCAAGCGTCCGAACGCCAAGCCGCCGACACCGAGCGCCCCCGCTATCCCGCCCCACCCTGCGAGGCAAAAAAAATCCCGTCGAGACCAAAGGGTCGCGTCGCTCTCCTCCGGCGTCACGACCAAACGATCTTCCTTATCCTCTCCCGCAGTGCCGTGATCGGCCAAAACTCACCTCTGCCGTAACGATTGATTTCGCCACGCCACCAAGCTATGGCGTCATCGCGTCTTTAGCGTCGTCGCGTGGAGCGCAACCGACTCAGCGACCCAATCAACGCAACAGACACACCGACGCTCTGGACGCAATAGACGCTATCCCCGTCAACCCCATCTCTTTCAACCCCAAACATAGCATACGCAGTATAGCACTCTCTACTAAGGTGAAAAAGGCGAAAAGGGAGCAGCCTGAAAGGCTTCTTCACCCCTCATGTAAGCCCCCTACCCGCTAAGTCCTCAATCAGGCTCCGCCGCACCTCGCATGAGGGCACCCACAAGGGGCGCCCCTACCGCAGCTTGCACTATCTCTTTAGCAATCGACCCTTCTTGCCCATTGAAAAAATACACCTGTGAGAACGGGGGTCCTCACAGGTGGGGAAGTGTGAACTAACGACGTCGAGATTACTTCGCGAAAAACGAACCCTGTCGGATAACTTCCCGGGTCTTAGTGCTTTCCAGGCTCCAGGCTTTTCCCTGACCGCGCAGAGTAGATATAGGCCTCCAATGCTTTCATCTCGGGATCGTCGCCAGAGAGCTTCTTACCCTCCAACGGATTTTCGATGCACCAATTGATCTGGTCCCTGAGGAGGGCGACCGTCTTTAGCTGCGTCTGGAACTTGGGATAGGTCTCCGGATGCGTGTTCGAGGCATCCGGATGACACATGTCACAGGAAATGCCGTTGGTCCCCAGCGCCGAGCTGTGAAAGAGTTTATAGCCTTCTTCGATCATCCGTTTCTGCTCGGCGGCCCAAACGCGCTTTTCCCGCTCTGTGGGCAGCACCCCCTGGACAAGCAGGATGGGCAACTTCTGTTCGACTTCTTGCATCTCAACGAACGGCTGGCCCTCGATGGAGAGATAAACCGTCGTCTCCTGCTGGGGGAGTCTGGCAATGACCTGGTAGTCACAGTACTTCATCAGCGCCATGAGCAGCTTCGCCACCTGCCGGGCCTTCTCCTGGGGCAGCACCTCTCCTGCACGGTACCCCTCGACGATGACCGTCTTCTTCTTATCGCATGCCGTAACCGTCTTCGTCACCCATGCCTCTCCTGAAGCTGCGGCTGCTATCTGAGAGGACGAAGGGGTGGCAGCATCCGTGGCTTTGACCTGGTCGGCAGTCAAGGGACCGATAGCCACAGCCATGAACACACCTACGATGAGCACCCTGACAACGACTCGCGTTTGCATTGCTTTTCTCCTCTGCCTCAATCCTAATACGAAGGCCCTGGGGCGGCCGCTTTGCCGGATTCAAGCTGAGCAGCGGTCACATTCATCGGGTTCCGGTCCCACAGTTTATAGCTCTTATTGGCCCGTCCGGTCGAGAGAACATCCACCGTCCCCCATCCACAGGCATCGAACTGGTTGAACGGATCAGCCCGGTCCATCTGCACGGTGAGCCCTGGGAGCCCCTCGGGAGCGTATGGCCACGGCCAAGCCGTGGAGAGCACGCCGTGGAAGTGGATGTTGCCGATTCTGTTCGTCAGGACCTGGTGGGTGTGGGCGTGAATCACCGTCACAGACGTAAAGGGCGCCAGGAGCTTCTGCACCTCCTCGGCATCGTCGGTCCAAAAGTTCCAGGGCTTGTAGTACTTATACAGGGGCGAGTGGGAAAAAATCACGACGGGCGTCCCTTTGTCCACGTTGGCCAGGTTCTTCTGGAGCCAGTCCCGCTGCTCCTCACCGACTGTGAACGGCTTCCCCTTCGGGTTGTCGAGCTGAGCCATGAAGAGCATCCGCTCCATCGGCTTCATCTTGGGGGCCGTCCAGTAGTCCTCCACGATGACGCTGTTCAGGACGACGAAATGGACCCCCTTGTGGTCGAAGGCGTACCACGGGTCGCCGAACAGCTCGCGCCACTTCTCGCCCATATCCAAGTACCAGTCGTGCTCCCCGACCATCATGTGACGCTTCGGCTTCAGCTCATCGAGGATCTCTTTCCCGAGCTTCAGCTCCTCGGCCTGGCCAAGCTGGGCCAGGTCCCCCCCGAAAAGAACGAAGTCCGGCTGGGGACTCATGGCGTTAACGTCTCTGACAGCCTTCAATGCAGCCTTCGCGAACCGGTGCGTCATTCCTTTGGCAAGGAGGTGAGTGTCGGACACGTAGGCGAAGGTAAACTTCTCGGCGCCATAGGCCAGTTCCACGGGCTGAAAGGAGTGCGGCGAGTTGGAGATGATGTGGTTCCCGAATCTGATCACCAGGTCCGAGGCCGCAGCCATGGCGGCCACCTTCCCGGCGGTAGAAAAGAACTCCCGTCGGCTCATCTTTCGAAGAGATGTGAAGAACTGCTTCCGTTCCTCTGGACGTAGCGTCTGTCGCTTCATCTGTCCCTCCTCCTTGAACTATCGACCCACTATGCCATCGAGATCCTTAACGAAACGGGCCAGATCGTCGCTTGTCAGGGCCTTCAGAAACTCTACAAGATCCTTCCTCTCCTCTAAGGTCAGCCTAAGAGGTCGCATGCCGCCATCCAGATTCGGATTGGGAATTCCGCCCTTATCGTAGAAATCGATCATGGTATCCAGTGTCGGTTCACTCCCGTCGTGCATGTATGGGGCTGTGTGCGCGATCTCCCTGAGCCCGGGGGTTTTAAAAGCCCCGATGTCCTTAGGCTGTTGTGTGACGAGATACCGGCCCAATTCGGAAGCCCCTGGCTCGCGGGTCAGCCTCGCCACATCCGTTTCCACTGCCGCCCTCCTGGCCAGGACTTCAGAGTTCACCGCCTTCGTGGCCACCCCGATGTTGTGGAACTTATTGTCGGTGAAGAAGGGGTAAGCGGTGTTGAACTCATGGCAGGTGAGGCAGCGGGCCTTCCCCTGAAAAAGCTCCCATCCCCTCTGCGCAGATGGACTAATGGCACCTTTATCGCCGCCAATGAAGCGATCGAAGGGGGAGTTAAAGGTATTAAGGGTCCGCTCGAAGGATGCGATGGCTTTCGCCACATGATCGATAGTAAAGTCCTCTGTCCCAAAGACCTCCAGGAATCCCCGGCGGTACTCCGGAATCTTCCGAAGTTTGGTCACAAGGACATCATGCGATGGCATCCCCATCTCAACGGGGTTCACAAGAGGTCCTTTGGCTTGTTCTTCCAGGCTCGAAGCCCGGCCATCCCAGAACTGGGTATCAAGAAAGGCGGTGTTTAACGTCGTGGGGCTGCTCCTGGCCCCTTTTTTCTGTTCGATCCCCTCCGCAACCTTTTTCCCATCCGCGAATCCAAGCCTGGGGTCGTGGCAGCCAGCGCAGCTAATTGTGTTATCCACGGAAAGACGTTTATCAAAATAGAGCGTCTTACCCAATGCCACCTTTTCTACTGAAAGCGGGTTGTCTTCCGGAATGATTGGCTCGAGGACACCAGGTGGCAGCTTCAACGCGTAAGGTGTTGACTTTTGACCTTGAGCGAAACTGATAACCCCCCCGCTTATCGGCCAGAGGCCCACTCCAAGGAGCACGCCGCCCAAAATGATTATCCCGCTCCTGACGAATCCGGACTTCGATTGGTTGCCCGTTCCCATCTCATCCCCCTGAGCAATCTATATGGCCGTCTAAGAGTATTGAGGCATTGCTCTTATATCGAACTGTGATCGCCTTAGCGAACCGCTCCACAATGCCGCTCCAGCGGCTTTCCTACCAGGTCCTCCAGGGCGCGATGAAACACTAGGACTAGTATTGTGACGGATTCGCTCCTTGTCAATATCTAAAATCGTCGCGCCCAAGTTATAAGCAGCGCGATTTCAGCCTGCCCATTTCATAGTCAGGAGAATGGGCAGCCACTGGGTCAGGCGAGATCATCTCACAACCACGTCGAAGCCTCACGGGTGAATTAATGAACTACCTCGCGGCAAGTCGCTGGGTATCGTCTTCTGTTCTGGCCCGTCATTCCGTGCTTGACACGGAATCCAGTCGGGCCCTCTGGATACCGGCTTCTCTCCGCCGGTATGACGACCTCGCGGCAAGTCGCTGGGAATAAACCCCCAGTGGATTCGAGCCTTCCGAGCCTTCTCGCGAAAGCGAATGGCGCTGACGTATTGGCACAGAAACTGCTCACTCCGATCTTCTAGGGTTCACGACAGGAATGCCATCGTCTATATGCTTATTCGTTTCTCTCGTTCTCCCACATCGAGGTAAGGAGCAGCCATGCCAAATCGACTCAGCATGAACATCGCGATCCTGCTGGTTCTGGGGGGCGCACTGCTGCAAGCCCCAGCAATGGTCCTCGCCCAACAGGCCCCTCCTCCCGGAGCCTCTTCATCAGTACAAGCGCCTGAATCACCCCCGCCATCGGCGCCGAAGATCGACTCGGGAGATACGGCATGGATGCTCACCTCCTCGGCATTGGTCCTGCTGATGACGGCGCCTGGGCTTGCGCTGTTTTACGCCGGGCTTGTCCGTCGAAAGAATGCGCTGGGGACAATCATGCAAAGCTTCATCGCCTTAGCCCTGATCAGCATTCAATGGATACTGTTTGGGTACTCTCTGGCATTCAGCTCGGATATAGGGGGCGTTATCGGGAACCTCGCCTGGGTAGGTCTTCGAGGTGTAGGGCTGGACCCTAACCCCGACTATGGGGCTACCGTCCCTCACCAGGCATTTATGGCATATCAAATGATGTTTGCTGCGATCACCCCTGCGCTTATCACCGGTGCCTTCGCAGAACGGATGAAGTTCAGTTCGTTCTTGCTCTTTATCCTTCTCTGGTCGACGTTCATCTATGATCCACTCGCGCACTGGGTGTGGGGCGTTGGTGGATGGCTACGCAAGATGGGGGCGCTTGATTTTGCCGGCGGAACGGCCGTCCACATCAGTTCCGGTGCTTCGGCCCTGGCCGCTGCCCTCGTCGTTGGCCGACGCCGCGGCCATCCTACGCACCCGATGCCGCCACACAACCTCACCATGGCGGTCACGGGCGCAGCGCTGCTCTGGTTCGGTTGGTTCGGCTTTAACGCAGGGAGCGCTATCGCCGCCAACAAGCTGGCTGTAAGCGCCTTCGTCGTAACGCACGTCGCGGCCGCCGCAGGGACTCTGGCCTGGATGTTTACGGAGTGGAGCTCCAGGGGTAAACCAACCGTTCTGGGGGCGGCCAGCGGCGCCGTGGCCGGGCTCGTGGCCATCACCCCCGCCTCCGGCTTCGTCGGTCCGTTATCAGCCATCATCATCGGGGCCGGCGCAGGGGTCCTCTGCTACTCTGCCTGTATCCTCAAGGCGCGGCTCGGCTACGACGATTCGCTGGACGTCGTGGGCGTACACGGCGTTGGCGGGACCTGGGGAGCCCTGGCAACCGGTCTGTTCGCCTCAAAGGCGATCAATCCCGATGGCGCCAATGGGCTGTTCTTTGGTAATCCCAGCCAGTTGGGGGTGCAGGCGATCGCGGTGCTCGCAAGCATGGCGCTCGCATTCGTCGGCACGATTATCCTGCTCAAGATCGTTGATGCGCTGATGGGCCTGAGAGTCAGCGATGAGGAGGAGGGGATCGGTCTCGACCTGAGCCAGCACGATGAGACCGCGTACATTCTGTGATGGATGGGCAGCTCTGACGCGCGGCGCTTATCTGACTTGTAGGAATCGACACCGCGTTCCGCGCTCTGCAGGCAGAGATGGACGAGAGCATCCGCACGCGGATGGACGACACGCGTAGAACACTGTTCAAGCACTTCGACGAGGCCGTGCGTCAGCGCCTGCGACCGCAGCTCGACAATACGAAGGCTCAGCTCGATCGTTTCGGCCAGCGCTTCTGGTCACTGACCCGTTTCCTGCTCTACGACCGCGCCCGCTTCTACGATGCCGCACTAGCCTTCGACCTGGAGCCCCCCGCCGAGCGCGGAGATCGCGATCGGCCGCTACCACCTGATCTCCAAGTCCTCCCCCAAGGCGGCGCAGGCCGACGGCGGCGAGGAGCGCGGCCAGTTTCTCTATCGGCTATGGTCCTGTAAGGCGAGCAGGAGCCGGACTCGAAAGGCTGGAGAGCACTCCCCGGCGTTGCTAGGCCAACTTCCGACCTGGCGGCCGCTTGGCTCCTCTTCATCCTTACAATAAGACGCATATAATCCTTGCAATCAGCCGACGTTTTGAGTTACTTTTGACCGCCATGAGCACAAACCACCTTCATCCCCGTTTTGCCGTCTCGGCCCTGATCAACGCGCTGGCCGACACGCCCGTTGTCCTGATCCACGGACCGCGGCAGTGTGGCAAGACGACCCTCGCGCAAGGGATCGCCGAGTCCAGAGGCTACGCCTACTTCAGTTTCGACGACGCGGTGGCTCTCGGCGCGGCTATTGCCGATCCCGTTGGTTTCGTTGCCGACCTGCCCGATCACGCCATTCTGGACGAGGTCCAGCGGGTTCCCACCTTGTTCACCGCCATCAAGGCGGCCGTGGATCGCGGACGCCGCCCCGGTCGATTTCTGCTCACGGGGTCGGCAAACGTGCTGCTGGCTCCTAAGCTCGCCGATTCCCTGGCCGGAAGAATGGAGATTCTGCGGCTACACCCGCTGGCCCAGTGCGAACTGGCCGGTCGCCCACCGGGATTCCTCAACGCGCTGTTAGAGGGTCGCTTCAAGGCACGCAACTACGGGCGGCTGGGTAAAGAACTGGCGGCACGCATCGCGGCAGGCGGATATCCCGCAGCGCTGGCCCGCGCCATCCCGCGCCGCCGTGCCACATGGTACCGCGACTACATCGAGACGCTGGTCCAGCGCGACGTGCGCGACCTGGCGCGCATCGCCTCGCTCGATGCACTGCCACGGCTGCTGGCGCTGGCGGCAGGCCAGACGGCTCGGCTACTGAACGTGAGCGATCTCGCGGCACCCTTCCAGTTGAGCCGCCCAACCATCAAGGACTATGTCACCCTGCTGGAGCGGGTCTTTCTGCTCGAACAACTTGCGCCCTGGCACAGCAACCGGCTGAGCCGCCTCATCAAGACGCCAAAGTTGCATCTTGGGGACACCGGGGTGGCCTGCGCTCTGCTTGGCCTTGACGCCGAGTTGCTGTGGCTGGACCGTAGCACCCTTGGGCAATTGTTGGAAACGTTTGTGTACCAGGAACTGCGCCGACAGGCGAGCTGGCGCGACGACGACATCCGCTTCCACCACTTCCGCGACAAGGATGGCGTGGAGGTCGATCTGGTGCTGGAGCGTGGCGGTCGTGAGTTGGTCGGGGTGGAAGTGAAAGCCGCTGCGACGGTGATGGCCTCGGATTTTCGCGGCTTGCGCAAGCTGCGGGAGGCTGCAGGCAAGCGCTTTGCCGCCGGCGTGGTGTTGTATGACGGTGAGGCCAGCCTGGGCTTTGGTGAGGGACTCTTCGCGGTCCCCATCCGCGCTCTGTGGGAGCTGACATGAACGCGAGCAGGACCAACAACGAACGGGATCCACGATGAGCCAGAAATACGACAAGCTGAAGACCCTGCTGCAGGAGCTGTTACAGCTCGACCAGACCGACCTGGACTTCGGCCTTTATAGGCAGAATCAAAAGCTTCGCGCCGCCCGCGACCTGCTGCTGCCGCGCCTGATGAGCGGGGAGGTCGCCCTATGAGTACGGGCGGCAGGAAGATCGTCATCATCGCCGGCCCCAACGGGGCGGGCAAGACAACCTTCGCTCGCGAGTTTCTACCCAAGGAAGCTAGTTGCCCGGTGTTCGTCAACGCCGACCTGATCGCCGCCGGGCTGTCGCCATTCCAGCCGGAAACGGTGGCGTTCCGCGCCGGACGCCTGATGCTGGAAGAAATCGCGCGCCACGCTGCCGAAGGCCGCAGCTTCGCCTTCGAGACAACCCTGTCAGGCCTGACCTATGCGCGCATGATCACCGGCTGGCGGGCGGCGGGCTTTGCGGTGAAGCTGATTTTCCTGTCGTTGGCCACCCCAGAAGAGGCGATCGCACGCGTAGCAATGCGGGTGCGGCAGGGCGGGCACGATGTGCCGCCGGAGATCATTCGCCGCCGCTTTGCAGCCGGACGGCGCAATTTTCACGATATTTATCGCCACCGCGTCGATTACTGGCAGTGGTTCGACAACAGCGGCGATACCCCCATCCTGAACGACGAAGGAGGAAACCCATGAGCAAGTCGCTGGTTTCGAAGCTGCCGGATGCAGACATGCAAGCTGCGCCCGCCGCGCTGTTAAGGGCTGGACGGCGAGCGCGCGAAATCGCGAGACAAACCGGCACCGCCGTGGTCGTGATGCGTGACGGCAAGCTGGTTGAGGAGACGGCGATCGAGCCTCATCAGGTCGATGAAGTCAAGGAAGCGGGAAAGGCGGCGTGATGTTTTTTCACGGGGTGCGTTGCGGCGGCGTAATGTGATGGGCCAAATCTGAGCCAATCTGATTGTAACTTGCTTTCCACGTTTTAGATACAATGTGCCGAAGACGATCAATACGCTTCCGCCAGAAGCATCGTTATCATAAAGACTTTTTGGTCACCCGAACTGGAACCACACATACAGTAGTATAAGGACGATCATACCAATTAAAGCAACATATCCCTGCACAGTATTTCTCCTCGTGGTTAAAGTGGCTTCCTAACGGTTATTAGATGGACGGACTCGATGGAGTATACTCCAAGGTTATACCAACTCCAAACAGCGAGGAACCATCTGATTCGATAAGCATATCCTGAGCATCCCAGCCGTTTCCTTCGATATGCTCAGGACGAACGGCTGGGATGCTCCGACTATGCCTTTATTAGGCGCCCGCCTTCAACTCCGCCTGTAGTGTCATCATCTCCTCATGGACGTTCGCGCCGATCTTTTCAGTCTCGAAGCGCTCGAACGCCTTTCCCATCTCCGCCTGGTCCTCAGGGCTAAACATATTGTCCGCCATCGCATACAGGATCATGTTCTCCTTATCGATGTGAGGCCGCAGCATCTGGATGTAAGCACGCCCGTTCCGGATGATCTTCTCTGTCGCAGCCTTATCCTGCACCACGCTCGCCGAGGCCTCGGCCATCTCACGGATGTATCCGCGGCCGGCTTCGTGCTCCGACAGCATGACCGCGATAGGTCCCCCTTGCAATGGAAAGCCGCGGTCCACCATGGTCTTGAACAGCAGGTTCTCCTCCTTGCCGTGATGGCACTCGTCAGCGAAGGTTCGGATAAACCTTACCGCCTTCTCGAAATAGGCTCGATCCGGGGCGGCGCCGGACTCTAATGCGGCGAGCTTGCGCTCCACCCCATCCAAAGCCTCAAGGATCAGGGTATGTTCGTCCTTGAGGATCTGGGTCGGAGAACCGGTGTGGGCATGCTGGTGCGCGTGATGATCGTGATGTTCGTGGTGCGCGTGGAGTCCACCACAGCCCATTGTATCAGGGGGCGCCTGTCTGCCTGTGGCATCGGCAATCCGGCTGATCTCCACCTGCCACACCTCTGGACCCTTCTCCAGATAGCGCCATTCGAACTCCCCAGCCCGCTCTGCGGCGAATGTGTAGTAAAGCGGCTTGGGATCATGGTCGTTGACCAAGAGCATGGCAGTCCCGACCGCCAGCCCATCGAAGGCACGGAAGATGGTTGGGTGCTTCTGCGGGACCGGTAGGATGCGGGCATCGACGGTTGTTGCATAGCTTGCTGACATCGTGACTTCCTCCTTGGAAAGATACAGAGTTATTGGTTATTAGCGGATGATCACCTGAGGCATCGCCACGGCGGCAGCCTCGGCCTCCAGGCGAACCTTTTCCGCGAGATTGCGGAAGATCAGCGCTTCGGGGGACTCCGGCTTCGCCACGACAACGGGCGCGCCGATATCCCCGCCCTCGCGGATAGCCGGGTTGATGGGGATCTCCCCCAGGAAAGACACTCCAAGCGATTCACTCACCGTACGTCCACCGCCCCGGCTGAAGATGTCGGTTTCTCCCTGGCAGTGGGGACAGATAAAGTAGCTCATGTTCTCCACAATGCCCAGAATCGGGACGCGGGCCTCACGAAACATCTGCAGGCCTTTCTCTGCGTCCATCAGGGCCACGGCGGAGGGGGTAGTCACGATGACCCCACCGGTCAACGGTACGGACTGTACGAGGGTCAACTGGGCGTCCCCCGTCCCTGGGGGAAGATCTACGATCAGGTAGTCCAGCTCGCCCCACCGTACATCATGCAGGAGTTGGCGCAAGGCCTGGGCCACCAAAGGCCCACGCCAGATTATCGGCGACCGATCCCCCAGCAGATACCCCACCGATATCACCTTCAGGCCGTATCGCACAAGCGGGACAATCTTGCCCTCATCCGCCTTGGGACGGCCCGGCTCGCCCAGCATCCGCGGAACATTCGGCCCGTAGATGTCGGCATCCAGCAAGCCCACCGCAGCCCCCGACTGCGCCAGGGCCAAGGCCAGGTTGACGGATACAGTCGTCTTGCCCACACCGCCTTTACCTGAAGCGACGGCGATGATACGCCGAACGCCAGGGAGCGGAGACGGTCCGGGCGCGGAATCCGGAGATGCAGGGCGTGGGCCGATCTGGATCCGCATATCACCGATCCCAGGCACGCGGGCGAGCGTCTCGCGAACCGCAGCCTCCACCTTGGCGATGACCTCGCGATCCTCCGTCGGGACCTGGAGGTCGAGGTACACGTCAGCGCCATCCAGTTGCGTATCCTTCACCACACCGATAGACACGATGTCGCGACTCATCCCCGGGTACTTTATCTGCCGAAGCGCCGCGATAACCGTATCGACCGTCAACGCTGGCGTCACCATGCGGGCCCACCACGTCCAGCGCTGGACATCGTTTGCTTCCCCTCAGGGGTGATCATGTCCGGATTCCAGGCGGGTTCCCACACGACATCGACGGTCACGCCGGTCACGCCGTCCAGCTCATTGAGGCTGCGCTCGATCGCCTGGACGAAAGTGCCATGCAGGGGGCAGCCGCGTGTGGTAAGGGTCATACGGACGGTGACCTCGCCATCATCAATCTGTACGTTGTAGACGAGGCCCAGATCCACGATGTTGACTCCTAATTCCGGATCAATGAGCTTTCGGAGCGTGGTGTAGATCTGCTCTTCAGTCACTGGTGATGTTTCTGGTTCCGTCATCATGCCTCCTTTTCATGTACCTTTAGTACCTTCACTTCTTGAACCTACTGAGGGGGGTTCATTCCCCGCGGCTTGCCCCGAGTTCGTCATACCGGCGGAAGCCGGTATCCAGAGGACCCGACTGGATTCCCCCGCATCAAGTACGGGGCAGGCGTGTCAAGCACGGAATGACGGGCCAGAACAGAAGACGATACCCCGTAGCTTGTGCGAGGTCGGTCATTCTCCAAGCGGATCAACTGCGGGTCTTATGTTCCCACAATCTGCGCCTCCGGAAGCGGCGTCAGGCGTGGAACCAGATGGCAGTAGATCCGACAGACGGCGACGGCGAACGTCAGACCCGCCAGTGCCAACACGAGCGTACCCACCTGCACGAGCAGCCAGGACGTGAAGATCACTCCGGTAACGGTCATCGCGATACCCGCATAGAGCAGCCAGAACTCCATCCGAGGCGTTGACTCACCAAGAATCTGGGCGGCGGCTGGAACAGACCGCAGTCCTATGAGATCGCTGTAACGGTGGTGCCAAACCAGGAACGGGATGATCTTATACATCAGGCCGATGATCATGGCGGAGACCCAGCCCAGGAGTGCCAGGACCCCATAGCCAAAGGCCAGCCGGGCGGCAAACTCATCGCTCGGGAGCCAACCGGTACTCAGCCATAGACCCAGGATCGTCACGATCGCGAGCGTGGTCATGGCGCTCATAGTATGCCGCAGCCCCCAGTCCAATCGCGGACGCCGGCGTACCCGCATGACATCGCGCATCGTCCAGAGGAACAGGCCCACCGCTGTGGCGATCAGGAGAGCGAACAGCGTGGCCCACGGACTTTGCAGCAGGAGCGTCATGTAGAGGCCGACTAGACCGACGTGGAGCAGCCAGAACTCCCAGTAGGCCAGCCGCTCATCGCGAAGCTCACTCAGGCTGAACATGGGGATCAGTTTATAGCTCGCCCCGAAGATCATCATGGTGACCCAGCCGATGCCGGCCAGGTGGGCGTGGGCGTGTATCGTCGTCAGGACCTGACCTCCTAAGAAGTCGAAAATCTTATCGAGCGCCATCAGGTTTCCCATGACCACGGTGGAGGCCAGGTAGACGAGCGCAGCCGCCATGTGTCGCCCCACGATGTCCCAGTGGGGGAGCTGCCACAGTGTGCGCCCCATATTGATCAGGAAAAGTGTCACGGCAACCAGCACCAGACCGGCGCCGAAGGCCAAACCCTCGTGATGACCGATCCAGAAATGGCTCACCATAATCGCGACACCGAGCAGCATAATCCAGTACTGCCAGCAGGCCAGGCGCTCGCTCCACAGCGTGGTCTCCAGGGCGACCGGGACCAACTGGAACGACGCCCCCATGATCGTCATCGTGATCCACCCAAGAGTCAGCAGATGGGTGAGGGCGAGGTCATGCCCCTGATAGTAAAAGTCCAGCAGATTGCTGACCTGCCATGGCGCCCAGAGCATGGCGGTCACGAAGGCTACCTGAGCCGTCACAAAATAGCGTAGCGGCACCCAGAGGGATGGCAGCCTGGCCGGGGCGCTACTTCCAGATCCGGGTTTCGAACCAGCCATGCGTCGTTTCCTCGGTGGAGAAGACGAAGCCCCGCTCCTCCAACTTCGGGTAGAGCAGCATCGGCCGCCGGTCGGTCATGGCCAGGATCTTTCCACCCGCTGCAATCTGAGGGAGATTCTCCAGGATCTTCGCCATCGGCTGTGGTGGCTCTAGTCCACGGGCGTCAACAACGATGGCGTCCCCGACAGGCTCCGCTGGCCTCGACGAGGTGCAGGACGCCGGAGAGGTCGCGGCCTCGGCCCCCGCTCGATAAAACATGATGCACCAATCTTCTGGGCCACGCCGCTGCGTCCAGTGAGCGAGACCCCGTTGCGCCAAGGCAGCGTAAAGCGGTATCGGCTCGAAGATATTACATAGCTTGAGTACCTGGTCGTC
The DNA here is from genome assembly GCF_003044035.1 of Candidatus Methylomirabilis limnetica. NCBI lineage: Bacteria > Methylomirabilota (SeqCode) > Methylomirabilia (SeqCode) > Methylomirabilales (SeqCode) > Methylomirabilaceae (SeqCode) > Methylomirabilis (SeqCode) > Candidatus Methylomirabilis limnetica. The sequence goes on along the minus strand of NZ_NVQC01000008.1, from coordinate 81,396 downwards.
TCGGAGGGACATGACGGTTTGCATGATCCTCTGAAACGGCTCTTCGCCTCCCCGCACCTGTTCACGAATATCCAGGATTACCACGCGATCATCGGGTAGATCTCGAAGTACCTCTGGCATTGGCGTACCCGTCGATTGGGTGTCGCAGGTCTTTGGCTCGGGCGTTGGACTGACGTGCCCTTCATGGCAACTGCTCTCGTTGGTCATAAGTCTTTTGCCTCCTTTTTTCTCAGGTTGTTGTTTGCTCAGCGTCCATTCTAGCATAGGGGGGTGATTCAGAGGTGTATGCGACTTTAGTCTCACGCATTACAAGAAGGGCAACGGTGAGGTCAGAGCAGGCGAATCATGGCAGCCCGGCTTACGATGATGACCTGGTGGCGATCGAGCTTGATGGCTCCTTCCTTTTCCAGGGCCTTGAAGGCCCGGCCGATCATCTCTCGGGCCGTTCCCACAACGGACGCTATCTCCTGTTGCGTGAACTGCTGCTTCAGGCGCAGACCTCCTCTGCCGTCATCCTCGGCCATCTCCAAGAGGAACTTGGCCACGCGGCTTGTCACGCTACGGAAGGACAGGTCCTCCACCTTGCGGGTGAAGTAGCGAAGCTTCCCCGCAAACGCCTTGAGAAAGCCGATCGCGATCGCCGGGTGCTCCTCTACCAGGCGCCGCATCTCCTCCCGCCGGATGCCCCAGAGCGCCGCCGGCTCCACCGCCTGGGCGTTGGCGGGGTTCGGCCCACCATCGAAGATCGGGACCTCATTGAAACAATCTCCGGCCTCTGCAATCCGGAGGACCTGCTCGCGTCCGTCGGGGGACAGCTTGAAGATCTTGACCTTACCGGACCGAATCACGTACATCGCCTGGGCCGGCTCCCCCTCCGTAAAGAGAACGTGTCCCTTCTGCAACCGTACCTCAAATGCGTGAGCCCGGATACCCTCCAGTGCTCGCGCATCGAGGTCCTGGAAATACGGAATCGACTTCAACTGCTCTGGCAACATGGCTACCCTGGGATAACGAAACGGGGGAAGTCCCGAACGCCGGTCTTATTGTAGGCGGACGAACGCCGCAGGTCAATCGTTTCACCCCCTAATGTCAATCACGATTTGACCTGCGGCGGTTTTTCCGGTAGTTTTAAGCTTGGCAAGATCCCATGAGGCGACGCCGCACCACTGGGCATGGAAATGCCACTCTGAGGGAGCGGTCAGCATTCAGCTTCTGATACCCCCTTCGCCCTGGCCGAGTTGTCGGGTTACGCTGGGCTAACCCGACCTACAACTGAGCGCTGACTGCTGCATACTGCTTACTAAGAAAGGAATGGCCGGAATATGAGACGCTATCTCTGCTGTTTACTATCCCAGATAGCGATCATCTCCATCATTCTCGGACTCGTTATAGGTGGCACGCCAGGAGGAACTGACGTATGGGCTAATGATGTGCGACCCGAAGAGGGACACTTCGCGCCTGACTTTACGCTGAAGACGCTTGAGGGAAACACCGTTCGGCTCTCGGAGTTTCGGGGCCAGAAGGTTGTGCTGATCAACTTCTGGGCTACCTGGTGCCCCCCTTGCCGGCTAGAGATGCCGACGATGCAGCAGGTCTACTCCGAGTACAAGGCAAAAGGGTTGGAGATCCTCGCTGTCAACATCGAGCCGGACGCACAGCAAGAGATCCGCGACTTCATTAAGGAGCTTCGCCTCACCTTTCCCGTAGCGCTCGACACTGATATGAAGGCCAGTCGGAAGTTCCGGCTTATCGGGCTTCCTGTCTCGATCCTGATCGACCGCCAAGGCATCATTCGCGCCAAAGACATTGGATACCATGACTGGGCCAACAAGGCTTCGAGGACACTGGTTGAGAGCCTCTTGAGGTAGCAATGAGGGCAGCCACGAGGGCTGCCCCTACGTCGCACCCCTCTTATGCATCTCTCTTGCGCATCACCCTTGTCGCCCTGCCTAGAAGATAACCACTCGCCATTCTGGCGAATATGACAATTTTTTCATTTTTGTAAGGAACTCCCCTTCTTGCACAACCGTCCGCGAACCATTTTCCTTCAAAGCTCGTCGCCTAACACTACGTTTTTTCACTGCTCCCCCCTCTTCCTAGCTCTGCTTCAGGTCGCTGCCACTACCGGTCATCTGTCGTTAGCGAAAGCTGGCCCGCTTCTTGCGAATCATATCCATGAGACTCGATCATCGGAGACTTTCTAAGTAGTCACACCCAATGAGGGGAGGGATCGATGAGAATGCGGAAGTTGAAGCATCTGACGGTAACCAGATTAGTAATTGGTGGAGTGCTCCTCCTCGCCGCCGCAGTTGCGGTACCTGCGGCATGGGCCGAGGACGACAAGGATCGCCAAATTCGAGAGCTGCGGCAACGGCTGGAGCGACTGGAGCACATGATTGGCGCAAAGGCTGGGGCTCTACCGACTCCGGCTGCCGCACCGGCACCCGGGGCCCTCGCTGGAGCAGCAGAGGCTCCGCAGAGCATCAGCGATCGGGTCAGAAGCATTGAGGAGACGATCAAGACTGTGCCTCTGCTCTCCACCATGAAGGACTGGAACTTTGGAGGGCACGTCGCCGTGTCTTACAACTATAACTTTAGGGACCCGAAGAGTCAGAACAACGGTCTCAGGCTCTTTGACGACAAGGCGAATCAGTTTGATATCAACCAGGCAGAGCTTTATGTGGAAAAACCGACAACCGAGGCTTCACCAATCGGCTTTGGGGTGGACGTACTTTTTGGACGGGACGCGAAGAAGATCCACTCCCTGGGCCTCGGTATCGACAGCGGTGATGATCCCACGAAGACGGAGCCCTTTGACCTGACGCAGGCCTATGTGACCTACAAGGTACCGATCGGCAAGGGCCTGGACCTGAAAGGCGGAAAGTTCGTGACCCTGCACGGCGCCGAAGTGATCAGGCGGACCGGTAATTTTAATATCTCTCGGTCGATGGCCTTCGCCTACGCTATCCCCTTCACCCACACGGGTGTGATGGCAACCTATCCTGTCACTGACTGGCTTTCGACAACCCTTGGCATCGTAAACGGATGGGACAATACCGACGATAATAACAGAGGGAAATCGTTTCATGGTTCGGCTACCGTCACACCCCCCTTCCTGAAAGATTTCACGCTCACCCTCGGTGGGACATGGGGGGCTGAGCAAGTCTCTAATGCGTTCGACCCTACTCGTGACATTAATCGCAATGGCCCAAAGCGAGGCCTGATCGATCTCGTCGCCACCTATAAACCGATCGCGCCATTGACCCTCACACTGAACTATGACTATGGGAGGCAGGAGGAAGCCTTCGTCGATAACGGCCAGACCGCGATCTGGCACGCGGTGGCGGCCTATGCCGTCTACGACGTGACCGACAGACTGTCGGTTGGCGTGCGGGGTGAGTACTTTAGGGACCAGGATGGCTTCAGGCTCCCAGGCGCAACGCCGGGTAGCAAGCTAGAGGTCTGGGAGACGACACTCACCGGCCGGTATAAGCTCTTCGATCACCTCTTCGCCAGTATTGAGTACCGCCACGATGAGGCGAGGGACAATAAATTGGTGTTTGACCGAGGCGATGGGACCAAAAATGCCAACTCGCAAAATACTATCCAGGGCGAGTTGATCTATCAGTTCTGAAGGTAACGGGCGGCGGCGGCTGTCTCAAGGCAGAGGCAGCCGCCCGAATCCCACAGCGGTTCCAGCCTACCCTCATTGCATCCCTACCGTTCCCCGCTTCGATCGGCCCCGAAACGCCGCTTCAGCCCTCGACCCCCTTCCACTTGACCACAACAAGGAATCCCCGTATCTTAACTGCTAGCTGAAGTCCTAAAGTACGGTAGGCCGGGTTGAGGAACACAACCCAGCTCAATAACCTTGATGGTATCGCCGGAAGTCGTGGCCTGTCGATGACGGTAAGCGGATTGCTGGGATTCACCTCCCTCATGCCAGCCTACTGCGCTGTACGCGAATCCCGCCGCCTAATACCCCACCATCACGACAACGAACTCGATGCTTGACAAACATAAACTAATAGTTTACGTTTGTGTCGTGATTCGATCTTTCACTGATGCCGAGACCAAACGCTTCTACGCGACAGGCAAATCGCGCCGCTTTCCTCCGGCCATTCAGATGCGATCTGCGATGCGTCTTACGCAATTGAATGGCGCGACTCGGATTGAAGACTTGCGCTTACCGCCTTCGAACCGGTTGGAAGCCTTGAAGCATGACCGCGCCGGCCAATGGAGCATCCGCATTAATGACCGATGGCGCGTGTGCTTCCGCTTCGAGAGCGGCGATGCGTTCGATGTCGAGATTGTAGACTATCACTGACAGGAGGTTATGATGTTGAAGAACGGTTTACTGCCCATGCATCCGGGAGAGTTCCTGCGCGAAATACTCGATGAACTGGACATTTCTCAAGCGCAGTTCGCTCGTGCCATTGGCGTTTCTCCTATGCGGGTGTCCCATGTTGTAAACTGTGCGCGCCCGGTGACGGCGGAATTGGCGTTATTGTTCGGCCGGGCGTTCGGTCAGTCGCCGCAATATTGGCTCAACTTGCAAGCGACCTATGACCTGAAAACCGCCGAGGCGGCTATGGGCCGGCAACTGAAGGTAGTTATCGAGTTGGCGCATATTTGAGGTTTTCGTGCCGCCGTCCCTGCATCCCCTTCCACTAAACCACAATCAGGTATGAGACATACGTCGAAATGGATTGATCGGTCGAGTACATGGCAAATGAGCTGGCGCCGCCTATGGCTACCGGTGTTGGTACTCATCGGGGTGCTGTCCTGCACTTCTTGTAGTAGCGCCTATACAAAGGACGAACGTGGTCAGGGCGCGGTGGCAATCGCCGCTCCAGTAGTCGCAGATGAACTCGTCCAGGTCAAGCGGGTCTACGATGGGGATACCATTCTTCTCGAAGATGGCCGTAAAGTTCGGTATCTGGGCATCAACTCGCCCGAATTTCAGGAGCCATTCTATTTGAAGGCCAAACGGCTCAACGAATCGCTCGTCATGGGACGGGAAATCCGTTTGGAGTTCGATCAGGAGAGAACCGACAGTTACGGCCGCGTCCTGGCCTATGTCTTTGCGGGCAACGAGATGGTCAATGCCAGGTTGGTTCAGGAGGGCTTGGCGCAGGCCTTCTTTATAGGACCTAATCGGAAGCATCACGCCCTGCTCCTTCGACTCCAAGCCGAGGCGCAACAACACAAGGTCGGTATGTGGTCTGCACGAGGTCGCGCCAGAGACCTAAAAATCACCACCGTGCACCCTGTTGATCCCACTCAAGACGACCAGTACCCCTCCTACGTTCGCATCGCCAATCTCAGCAACGCCACTATCAATCTGGTCGGCTATGTGTTATCGAATGAGGCGGGACAGAGATACGTCTTCCCTGATGTGAGCGTGGACCCGGGTTACACGGTCATCGTGTCCAACGGAAGTGGAACGGATGGAGTTGCTGCGAAGGGACAACTGGTCGTGCATTGGTCCACGCAGGGCCCAGTGTGGGATCCGAGCGAAGACACCGCCTTTCTCAAGGATCCAAACGGGAACCTTGAGGATACGTTCCATTACAAGGGTAAGCGAGTGAGGCGGTCGGCCCCTCGCTCTAAAAGCAAGGCCCGCTGAGCCAGGGTACGGGTGTATTCTGATCTCGACCTGAAGTGCCCAGCTTATCACTCGAGTCACTGTGCCGTAGGCTTATACGTACAACGTCAGGCCGCACCAAGGGGTGGGCCCGACCTGTCTCCCCTGCTCTCACCGCTTCTCATCCCTCCGGCATGGCTCGGTGACTAACATCTGAACGCTCCGTCTCCTGTATTGCCTGTCCCCAGTAGATGGCTCAGCAGCGGCAACCATCTACCTTTACTTCAAGGCCTTATCAAGGATTTTGCGGAGTTCGGTGCTGGGTTTCGCGAAGCCAAATCGATCATTGGGAGACACCCCATACACCATCCCGATCACCTCACGCTTTGCGTTGAGGAGGGGGGCCCCGCTGCAGCCTTGTTCAATGCCGTCGGATTGAAAGTCCGCGCTGAATGCCTGCCCACCATTCAGTGATTTTTCGAAGATCCCGACCCTTCTTCGAATGCCCCCGACTGGACCGCACACGGTACCAATAACCGTTTCGTTCTGGAGGAGCTCCGGTCGATCGGCTAGGGTGGCTACCGGAAGTGATCGAGCAGCACCCTGTAATCGGAGAAGGAGTATGTCGGAACTCCCAAGCCGCCTTACGATGTCGGCATTGTACTCCTTACCAAGGTGCGTGACCCGTATGCTGCCCCCCTTGTCCAGATGCGCGTTTGTAAGCACATACCCGCGAGGGTCCGCGATAAATCCGTGAGCAAAGCTTTTGACGCTACCTTCGTCATCAACATTCTCAACGGTTACGAGGAAAGGCGGCCCTTGCTCCAGCGCGCGTCGCATTTCTTCTTCTTGATGGCGCGTGGCGTTGACGCTCTCTTTCTCTGCCTCTTTTCGAATCTTCTCTATGGCTTGGATGGCACCCACGCGCTGATTGAGATCGTCGATGCTCTGCGCAATACGGATCGCCTCATCTATCTCGCCGCATTCTCCTGCAAGCCAGGCGGCAACCCAGTACTGCTGCATGGAACGGGCTATCGGTGAGGTAAGGGTTCGCGAGAGGGCAAGGGCTTCCTGAAGCACTCGAATCCCTGGTTCTTTGGGAAACGACAGACACATCATCTTTCCGATGCCGGAAAGCGATTGGGTCTGCTCTTCCTTGTCACGTATCGACCGGGCCTGTCCCAATAGGGCGGAAAACCTTTTATCGAGTGCGGTGTGAGCTTCGCTCCAGCTTAATCGAGGTGCGATGAGTGCAAGGCCAACGAGCAAGGCCATCATCCTCATCTGTCGTTCCATCCCTCACCCTTCCCTCGTTTCGCCTCAGAAAAGAAACTCATTACTGTCTCTATTCATGAAGGATATTGGTAACTACTCAGTAAGGTAGATAGGCTGATGACTGAAGGCTGTTAGGGGTAACACGATGCAGTCGCAAGACATCGAAGCGTATGGGCTTCTTGCCCAATGAGGATTCCTCTCTGAGTGGACCGCAGCCCGGAGACACAGAAGGTCGTGACTGACGCAATTCGTGCCGTGCGAGCTGATGTAGAGCCTTCAGCCTTCGGCCTTCAGTCTAAACGCCTGGGTAGTTACCGTTCGGTATAGCACAAGAGTAGACGGTGCATAGCAGGTAGGAAGGCGATCACATGGATCGTGAATTCTCTTGACGATCACCCTGCACTTTTCTGGAAATGGTATTCTTCAACTGCCTCGTCTTCCACCTAAACCGAACGAGGAGTCTTCTGGCCCAGACGAACTCAGTGGCCAGGATTGCCAGGCCGAGCGGGATGACCAGAACGGCAGGTCCGGGCAGTACGATGAGCACGACCCCAAGCACCAGAACAGTGAAGCCGACTACAATGACGACAACGCGCCTGGCCTGTTTCAGCGTGGTGATCATGAAGCCATACATCAGCCGATGCCTCTCCTCATGACGAAAGATCGGCTCCAGTGAGCTGTATCAGGGCTTCCTGGTACTTGGCACTCGTCCGCGCGACGATCTCCGGCGGCAGCTCAGGGCCTGGCGCCTTCATCTCCCAGGCGATCGACTTCAAGTAGTCCCGCACAAACTGCTTGTCGTAGCTCGGTTGGGATCGCCCTGGCGTGTAGGTGTCGCAAGGCCAGAAACGGGAGGAGTCAGGGGTGAGTACCTCGTCAATGAAGATGAGGTTGCCGTCAAGCAATCCAAATTCGAATTTCGTGTCGGCGATGATGATCCCCCGTTCCAAGGCATACGCCCGAGCCCGCTCGTACAGGGCCAGACTCAAGTCCCGCACCCGTTCGGCCAGCTCCAGGCCAAGCTGAGCCGCTGCCTCGTCAAATGTAATGTTGACATCATGCGCCCCCTGCTCCGCCTTTGTGGAAGGCGTGAAGAGAGGCGGGTCGAGACGGCAGGACTCCAAGAGGCCGGCCGGCAGCGAGATGCCGCAGACAGCACCAGTCTTTTGGTACTCTGCCCAGCCCGATCCAGAGAGGTAGCCCCGGACAATGCACTCAATAGGGAGGGGTTTCGTCTTCCTGACCAGCATGCTCCGCCCCGCAAGCGTCTCCCGGTAGGGCTGACAGGCCTTCGGGTAAGCTTCCACATCCGTGGTGATAAGGTGGTTCGGCGTCAGATCCGCTGTCATCTGAAACCAAAACGCCGAGAGTGCGGTGAGGACCCTTCCCTTCCCTGGTATGGCTGTCGGTAAGACAACATCGAACGCAGAAATCCGGTCTGTCGCTACCAACAGGAGGCTATCGCCAAAGTCATAGATATCTCGAACCTTCCCCCTCGCGTGGAGGACGAGGTCATGGAACTCCGTCCAATGCACTACCGATTCGGTCATGTCAATCCAGACCCTTTCGACTACGTCCCGTAACCACACATCCAATCATGCACTACGCCTCAAGAGTCAGGTGCGAAGCCATCGCGGCTTCACGATATTCGCCAAGCTATTACGCAGTGTGCAACGCTCTCAGTATAAAGTCAAATAAGAAATTTGTGAAATATCTATGGACAATTGTTTATAATCGCACGTAAGAACGACAATAGGAATAATCATTATGACATTTCATCAGCTTCGCGTCTTTCTGGCGGTCGCCAGGCACAGCAGCTACTCCCGCGCGGCCGAGGAGCTGCTCCTGACCCAGCCTGCCGTCTCGGCGCAGGTTCGGGAACTGGAGCGGGCCCTCGATGCGACCTTCTTCGAGCGGGTTGGCCGGACCATCGTCCTTACCGAGGCGGGCAAGGAACTCCTGGTATACGCCGAAAGGATCTGTGCGCTGATCGACGAAGCCAGACTTGCGATGGAAGAGCTCGACGGTCTGAAGCGCGGACGAATTGCCGTCGCCGCCGTGAGCACTGCCGGCGCCTATGTCCTGCCCTCCTTGCTCGGGGCTTTTCAGAAGCGATATCCTGGTATTAGTATCAACCTGGAGGTCACCAACCGCGCGCTTGCGCGAGAACGCCTCCTGCACAATGAGGTTGACCTCGTCGTCATGGGGCGTCCTCCAGAGGAAGTTCCGCATGTGGCCGAGCCGTTTCTCGCTGACGAGATCGTAGTTATCGCCGCCCCATCTCATCCGCTCGCAACGGCCAAGCGGATTTCAGTGGATCACCTGGCCCGGGAGGTCTTTATCGCGCGCGAGGTGGGCTCCGGAACCCGTCTCAATGCCGATGAATTCTTCCGCCACCATGGGGTGAAGCTGCGGGTCGGGTTGGAACTGGGGGATAATAGCGCCGTGAAGGAGGCTGTGGCCGCTGGACTCGGGATCGCGCTCCTATCCCATCATGCCCTTCGCATGGAGCTCACGCTCAAGCGTCTGGTCATACTGGATGTTGCCGGCCTTCCCCTGCGTCGGCAGTGGTTTGTGGTACACCGGGAAGACAAGCATCTCAGCCGAGCAGCGATCGCTTTCAAAGCGTTCCTCCTCACCTCGGCCGAGGCGGTATTGGCATCTACAGGCCAGCCGCAGCCGACCAAAGGTCGCTCACGCCACTGAATCACCGTGCACATCGGAGCTCCACAGCCCGCGAAGGACCTTCACCGGTCCGTCTTTTCTTCGTCGCCGCGGACAGGCGTAATTCCAAGCTCGCGGAGTTTCTTCCGGAGCGTATTGCGATTGATCCCGAGCAACTCGGCCGCCCGAAGCTGGTTTCCGCCGGTCCTCTCCATGACGCGCAAAAGCAGCGGTCGCTCCAGCGTGGCAAGGAAGTACGAATAGATCTGTCCGTCTCGTTCCTGTTTCAGACGGGAAAGCTCGCCCGTGATCCCTTGAGACAGCATCCGATCAAAGGACGATCTGCCGCCGGCAGCGCCGATCTCCTCTACGTGCAGGAGAGCGGCAGGCAAATGCTCCGGCAGGATTAGAGAGGTCGGGGCAAGCACGCAGGCCCGCTTTACAACATTCTCCAGCTCGCGAACATTTCCAGGCCAGCGATAAGCGAGCATCAACTCGAGCGCCTCTAGAGAGACGGTCTTTGGTTCCTGCCTCTGTTCTTCTGCAAACAGGTGGAGGAAGTGGTTCACAAGCAGGGGGATGTCCTCGCTTCGCTCGCCGAGCAGAGGGAGGTTGATGGCCACGACGTTCAGGCGGTAGTAGAGGTCTTCTCGAAAGCTCTTCTGCGCGACGGCGGTCTCCAGATTCTGGTTGGTGGCAGCGATGACCCTCACATCTGCAGACAGCGGCCGTTCGCCCCCCACCCGCTCGAATTGCCGCTCTTGGAGCACACGCAGGATTTTGGCTTGTAGGCCAATATCCATGTCCCCGATCTCATCGAGGAAGATCGTCCCGCCCTCGGCAAGCTCGAACTTGCCGCGTCGAAGGGCGCTGGCTCCCGTAAAGGCCCCACGCTCATGGCCGAACAGCTCGCTTTCCAGGAGATCACGAGGGATGGCAGCGCAGTTGATGGCCACAAACGGACGCGCAGAGCGTCGGCTGTTGTAATGAATCGCTTTAGCCAGCAGCTCCTTGCCGGTGCCACTCTCCCCCCTGATGAGAACCGTCAAGTCGCTGGCGGCCATCTTTCCCACCAGCTTGAAGATCTGCTGCATGGCCGGGCAGAGGCCTACCACGCCCTCGAAGTCAAAAGGCCGGCCGCCGAAGGCCTCCATCTGCGCCACCCGCTCGGTGAGCTCACGGATCTCGAAGACTCGCCGCACTAGAATCGAGAGCTCACCGAAGTCAAACGGCTTGGTAATGTAGTCGTAGGCCCCGCGCTTCATCGCCTGGACCGCAGCCTGGAGTGTGGCAAAGGCGGTCATGATGATGACGGGAAGTTCGGGGCGGGCTTCTTTGATCCTGCTGAGGGTCTCCAGTCCGTCTGCGCCCGGCATCTTGATATCCATGAGAACAAGGTCGATGCTCGGGTCTGTAGCCCGCGTGAGCCCTTCCACCCCATCGGCGGCCAGTACAACCCGATACCCCTCGCGCTCAAGCGCCTTGCGCATGGTCCAACGGATGCTTTCTTCGTCATCAACCACGAGGATCTGTCGTGTCTCGATCATGGCCTGACACCTTGCGTGGTTCGTTGAGGTTCATCATGAGGTAACACGGCTTCGGGTTGCTTCGCCAAGGGAAGCCATACTCGAAACCTGCTGCCCCTGCCTGCTAAGCTTGTCGCCTCCATGGCCCCGCCATGGTCCTCCACGATCCGGAGACAGATGGCCAACCCCAACCCGGTCCCCCTTTCTTTTGTGGTGAAGAAAGGGGTGAACAGGTGGCGCTCGATCTCAGGATCGAACCCGCTTCCCTGATCGATAATATCGGCCACGGCCACCGATCGGCCCCCGCAACGCTTGGCAGACCGCTCATACCATGTTAGAACGGTGAGTTCACCTCCGCCTGGCATCGCCTCTACCCCATTACAGATCAGGTTCAGAAAGAGCTGTCGAATTTCAGAGGGATCAGCGAGGATTTCAGGGAGCTGGGGGTCGTACTGACGCTGAACAGTGATATTGGCAGCGCACAGCGGCGCCCGCTCTAAAAAGAGGACGCTATCGAGGATCTCGTGCAGATTGCATGAACGAAGGACTGGGCCTCGTGGCGTGGCAAACGATAGAAGCTGCTCGACGATCGCGCCTAGCCGATCAACCTCTTTAATGATGACCGAGGTGTACTCTGTAAGCGCGGGGGGAAAATCACGTTCGCCTTCGAGCAACTGGGCCGCCCCCCTGAGGCCGGCCAGCGGATTTCGGATCTCGTGGGCCACCCCTGTGGCAACCGTACCGAGAGCTGCCAGGCGGTCTGATCGCGATAGGCGCTCCTCAAGCTCCCTGATCCCTGTCTGATCCCGGAGCGCCAGGACCATGCCCCGCGCCTGTCCCATGCCATCACTGATGAGGGAGGCAACGGCGCTGATAACCACCTGCGAGCCATCCTGTCTCGTCAGCCTGGCATCGAAGTCAGTATGGGTCCGGCCGCTCTCCATGGTCTTCCGTACCAACTCCTGCAGCGAGCGATCATTCGGAAATATCTGCTCGAAGGGCCTGCCGTGAAATATCTGGGCCGATAGTCTGGCCAGCTCCTCCGCTGCTTGATTGATTGAGCGGATACGTCCGTCCGGCTCGACAATGATAATGCCGTCTTGCAGGCTTCCCAGTAGATCCTCGTGATAGGCTCGCATCGACTCGACCGAGGCGCTGAGCTCCTCGCAACGCCGCCTGAGCTCTTCCAGCTCCGATGCGCTGTCCTTTCCTCGCCTTTCGGATCTCCCCGGCATGCTGCAACCTCTTCTTCTGTGAAGGCATGCTAACTGATTTCTTATGTGGTGACAAGCCGACCCTGCCACTTGCCCCCGCCAAACACCCTACCACGGATACCGGGGGATTGGCATTGACAAAGCAATACCTCATAAGCCTGCGGCGCACCCCCTCCCCAACCCTCCCCCCTCGGAGGGGGAGGGGACGGGTGGGGGGATTTTCGAAGCAACCGGTCTGTACGGACTGAAGGCTCAGTGCCTATGCGTGCTGTTTGGTAGCGTCGTAGGGATGACTGGTCGAATGGGCAAGGCGGTCAAGAGTAACGTGGCGATGAGAGAGCAAGGCTGGCCGCCAGAGTGCGGCCCAGTCAATGGGTCGATAACAGCAGGGATCCTTCGAGTCTGCCTGACTCCGATGTAAATGGGCAGGCGCAGGCTGTTCCCGCCCCATACGGCAACCTAGGATTTACCGTGATGCTTTTTATCGTGGTCACGCTGGCTTTCGACGATCCAGTCTTCGATGGCTTCTTTCTTGAATCGCCAGACGTTCCCTAACTTCCAAGCCGGGAGCGTCCCCTCCCGCGCCATCCGGTAGATTGTCGATTTGTTGAGTCGGAGGAAGCGAGCCACCTCCTCCAGGGTCATGATCGTTGGCCGTTTCTCCTGCTTCTGCGCACGCCTCTCTACCGTCATAGATCGACTCCATAGGCTCCGTGGGCTTCGTTGCCCGCCGCTGCCGTCATCGGCAGTTGTTGATTGGATGATTCACCCCGATCTGTCTTTGATGCCACCGTACGTAACTCTAGATGGCGAATACTGGGCTTGTCAAGTCTTTTCTGACGTTTAGCTATCGATGCCATAATTTGATCGATTGGCAGAGGGGGCAAGACGGAGAGGAGCGATGGCGATTAATGGAAGATGTTACTCTATGACGACGTTCGTAGTGGTGTGAAGCACCCCGGACACCGCCTGGATCTTTGAGATGATCGTGATCCCTAACGTGTTGATATCGGATCCCTCCACAAAGGCGATGATGTCGTGTGGACCGGTCACGGCATGAGAGAGCCTCACCCCGGGAATGCTGGATATCTGCTTGGCCACATCTTTGGACCGACCTGCTGTACACTCAAGGAAGACGAACGCAGACACCACTATACTAACCCCCCTTCCAATGAGACGCTAGGCATCACGCCCTCGCCCAAACATCACCGCACTGAGCTAGACAGCCTCAGCCCTATTTTGTTAGTTTGACACCTTCAGAGCGAAACTGCAACAAAATAATTGTCATCCAGGCACACCTCCTCCGGCCTCACTGCACGCATTACAATGCAACACTATGCCCCTTGACATGAAGACGATCTTCATGCGACTGTCCTGGTACCGTACTAGGTCTATCTCGTTGACCGGCCTGCTTGGTCTTTCTGGTTCAGACGCTAGAGACGCGATGACGCGATGACGCAACGACGCAACGACGCAATTGCGCAGTTCCCCCGGGAGCGGACCTGGCTCCTGCCGGCATTGCAAACGGCGCAAGAGGCCGAGGGCTGGCTCAGTCCGGAGAGCCTCGTGGTGGTAGCCCTACATCTCCGGGTTCCCACGAGCGAGGTGTACGGAGTGGCCACCCAGTACCCGGAGTTCCGCCTTATCAAACCGGGATCCCGCCTGGTTAGGGTGTGTACAGGCGTGAGCTGTCGCATCCAGGGTGGTCTTACACTGCTCCACGCCCTCCAGGACCGCCTTGGGCTCATGGCCGGCGAGACGTCGCCGGATCACAGCGTCACTATCGAAGAGGCCGACTGCCTCTTCAGGTGTGGGGTGGCCCCTGTGGTCGAGGTGGATCACCGCTGCTATGGACGGCTCGGGACGGACCGGCTCGACCGCATTTTTGATCCTCCATCTCCTCGAAAATCTCTCGTCTCAGTCCCGTCCCTGTTGAAGCCAACTGGCGACACTCCGATGGCTGCCCTCGCGCGGCTTGTCGAACAATCCCTCACCTCTCTGCCCTCAGAAAATCCCCCCCACCCGGCCCCTCCCCCTCCGAGGGGGGAGGGTAAAGGAGGGGGTGAAGATGCCTTTTCGTGGGCCGTTGTGAGACCTGGCCTCGTGAGGCATCCTTCAGAACTCAGGCTCGTCGTCGGCGTGGGGAGCTGTAGCGGGTCGGTCGGGGCCGACATCCTTATGGATCGGCTGGCAGAGGAGGTTGAGCGCCAAGGGCTGTCCGCGACCGTCGTGGAGGGGGGCTGCAACGGCATGTGCTACGCCGCTCCCGTTGTGGAACTCTACCGACCCGGCTGGCCAAGAATTACGCTCAAGGCGGTGACCCTCGATCATGTGATCCCGTTGGTCTCCGCGCTAAAGGCTGACCGCCCACCCTCTGGAATTGAGGCGGTGGCCTGGCAGGAATCGTCCTGGCGCGGAATCTCCGGCCTCGACCAGGAGCCGTTCCTTCGTGGCCAGCATCGAGCTGTCCTCGATCGCTGTGGCGTAGTTGATGTAAGCGACCTGGCCGACGCCTTGCGTCAGGGGAGCTACGCGGCTTTCGCTCGCACCCTCGAACAGGGCGACCCGCTGGCCGTCATCAGCGAGGTTAAGGCGTCCGGCCTTGCCGGGCGTGGCGGGGCGTACTTCGGAGCCGCGCGTAAATGGGAGGCCTGCCGCAACTCAACAGGCTCTCCCAAGTACCTCGTGATCAACGGCGAGGAGGGTGAGCCTGGAATCTTCAAGGACCGCCATCTGATGGAGGGTGATCCCCATCGGCTCTTGGAAGGAATCCTCCTGGCAGCCTTTGCCTCTGGAACCAGCCTCGGCATTCTCTTCATCAACGGTGAGGCGGATCTCTCGGCCCATCGGATGCGGACCGCACTTCGATCGGCTGAGGCGGCCGGACTGCTTGGCGAGCGGATCCTCGGAAGCGATTTCTCCTTTCACCTGGAACTTCGGCGAGGCGCGGGCGGCTTTATCCTCGGAGAAGAGACGGCGCTCATGGAAGCGATCGAGGGCAATCGCGCTATGCCTCGCCCTAAACCTCCGTTCCCTGTGGAGGCAGGGCTGTGGGGCAAGCCTACGGTTATCAACAACGTGGAGACTCTTGCGGCTGTGCCGCTTATTGTGAGTCGAGGGGCCGCATGGTTTGCGGCTCTCGGGGGAGGACGGGGGACCAAGCTCTTCGGCCTCTCCGGCCATCTTGCCAGAACGGGGATCGTAGAGGCGCCGATGGGCGTGACGCTCCGGCACCTGATTGAAGAGATCGGCGGAGGAAGTGGAAATGGACGGCCCCTGAAGGCGGCGCTCGTCGGTGGACCATCCGGCGTGATCGTCCACCCGAGCCAGTTCGATGAGCCGCTGGTCCCGGGCGGCAACCTCTCTCCGGGAAGCGGAGGTGTGGTTAGTCTCGACGAGAGCGTCTCCATCGGCGACGTCACTCGGACACTACTCGCCTTCAATGCGCGGGAGTCGTGTGGAAAATGCACGCCATGCCGAGAGGGAACAGGTCGCCTGCTCGCGCTCCTTCAGCAGCCTCAGAACTCTGGCCGGCGGCAAGAGCTCGAGGAACTGGCCCAAGTGGTGCGGCTGGCCTCGCTGTGCGGCCTCGGTCAATCGGCGCCCCTATCCCTCCTTTCAGCGGTTGATCAGTTTCCTGAAGAGATGCTCTCAATCCCGCCAGATACCACTGGAAAGGTATGAAGATGGGCGATGCGGTCGTCAGTCTGACTATCAACGGAACCAGTGTGGCGGTCCAACCCGGCGCGACGGTCCTCGACGCCGTGAACCGGCTTGGCCTCCCGCTCCCGCAGCTCTGCAAGGATCCCGACCGCCCTGCCCTCGGTGCCTGCCGGACCTGCCTGGTCAAGGTCGAAGGGATGCACGGCTTTCCAGCTTCCTGTCATCTCCCCGCCCGCGAGGGGATGGTGGTCTCGACTAACGATCCCGTTCTCACACGGATCCGAAACGGGGTCCTTGACCTCACGTGCGGTATGGCGACCCCCTCGTTGAATCGGCCTGGGTTTGGTCAGCTCTCCGATGCCTGCGCCAGACTCGGGTTCTTCCAGCGCCGCCATATGCCATGGCGACACACGCCTGTGGACGATACCAAATCGTTCTTCGTCCTTGATCGGGATGCCTGCATCCTGTGTGGGCGCTGTACCGTAGCCTGTAATGACGTCCAACAGATCGGCGCTATCGCCTTGTTGGGGCGAGGCGCCCGGACTACGGTGGGAGTCTTCGGCGACGGATCGCTCGCTTCCTCCGTCTGTACTTCGTGCGGGCAGTGCGTCGCCACGTGTCCCACGGGGGCCATCCGGCCGAAGGAAGCGCCCGCGCCTGTCATGCGGGAGGTCGAGACGACCTGCCCCTACTGTGGCGTCGGCTGCGGCATACGCCTTCGCGTTCGCGCCGATGGTCGCCTCGCGCTGATAGCCGACGATGTCCCCACGAATCGATCGAGTCTCGGCATGCTCTGTGTCAAGGGCCGATTCGGTACAGGGTTCATCCATGCAGCCGACCGGATCACTCCCCCCATGGTGCGCCGCAATGGGAGTTGGCATCCAGTATCCTGGGACGAGGCGCTCGATGCTGCGGCGGAGGGATTGGTCACAAATCGGGGACGCTTCGGGGCGCTCGCCTCGGCGAAGGCAACCAACGAGGATGGCTATATCGTCCAGAAATTTGTCCGGGCCGTGATGGGCACCAACAACATCGACCACTGCGCGCGCCTCTGTCATTCGCCTTCGGTCGTGGCAATGCTGCGCTCACTGGGATCTGGGGCTACCTCCAACTCCTACGACGATTACGAGGCGGCCGGCTGCCTCATGGTCGTCGGCTCCGACCCGTCATCGAACCATCCGGTGATCGCCGTCCGCCTTCGCCAAGCCGTGAGTCGTGGCGCCAGGCTCATCGTCGTGAACCCGAAACGGATCGAGCTGTGCGACCAGGCGGACCTCTGGCTGCAGCAGCGACCCGGTACTGACGTAACCCTCTTTAACGCGATGGCTCGGGTGATTATCGATGAAGGGCTAACGAATCTTGAGTTCATGCGGAACCGGACCGAAGGATTCGAAGCCTGGCGCGAGTCGCTGGAACCGTATACACTACAATTCGCTGAACAGGTAACCGGCGTCCCACAGGAGCAGATCGTTCAGGCTGCCCGCTGGTATGCAAAGCCTCTCTTCGCCGGTTCTTGCCTCATCTGGGGGATGGGGATAACCCAGCACACCAACGGCACCGCCAACGTTCATGCCCTCCTGAACCTCTCCCTTGTCACCGGACAGATGGGTTTTGCCGGCTCCGGTATCTCGCCGCTCAGGGGCCAGAATAACGTCCAGGGGTGCTGTGACGCCGGATGCCTCCCCACCCATCTGCCTGGCTATCAGCGCTACACTCCTGAAGCCCTGGAAAAGTTCGAGGCGGCCTGGGGCGTTCGAATTCCCAACAGTGCAGGAATAACGCTTACTGAAATGATAGAGGCATGTCTAGATGGGTCGATCCGAGCCATGTACATGGTCGGCGAAAACCCCCTCCTCACAGAACCCAATCTTCACCACGCCACACGGGCGCTTTCCAACCTCGACTGCCTCGTAGTCCAGGACCTGTTCCTCCACGAGACCGCCGAACTGGCCCACGTCTTCCTCCCCGCGGCAGCCTTTGCCGAGAAGGAGGGAACGTTCACCAACTCGGAGCGGCGGGTTCAGCGAGTAAGGAAGGCGCTCGATCCACCGGGAGAGGCAAAGCCGGACTGGTGGATTACATCTGAGTTGGCACGACGGGTAGCCCAACGGCTTGGTGTGCTGAGTTCGGGGTTCGAGTACTCCCACCCGGCTGAGGTCTTCGAAGAGATGGCGAGACTGGTCCCGTTTCTCGCCGGGATCTCTCACGACCGACTAGACCGGGAAGGGGGGATCCAGTGGCCATGTCCGACATCAGATCACCCGGGCACCCGCTTCCTATATGCTGAGTCGTTCCCCATCGGGAAGGCACAATTTGTCCCCGTCGTGCAAACGGCTGAGGCGGCCGAACTACCTGATCACGATTTTCCGTTTCTCCTGAACACCGGCCGTATCCTCTACCACTGGCACGGTGGGACGCTCACCCGGCGCGTCCAGGGACTACTCGAACTGGCGCCACGACTCGAGGTCGCCATCAACCCGGAAGACGCCCGGCGACTCGACATCGATCAGGGGACGCTCGTTCGACTCACCTCCCGTCGTGGCGAGCTGACCGCATACGCCCAGATCACCGAGGCCGTACGAGCAGGAGAGGTCTTTATCCCATTCGTGAAGCTTGCCGAGTCGGGAGCCAATATCCTGACCAACTCGGTCTACGACCCCTTCGCCAAGATCCCAGAGTACAAAGTCTGCGCCGTCATGATCGAACGGCTCGGCAAGTGATCGCCAACCATACGATGACTCGGCTCGACGCGCTAGAGCGCTAGCTGGTATAGGAGGTAGACGGTGAGATGAGTCACACCGGACAAAGACATCGTCACGATCTACAGGCGATTGCGCGCCGCGCGATGATAGCGCGTGGACTGCTTCCGGATTTTTCACCTGCGGTCTTGAGAGAGATCAGCGGACTCACACGTCCGGCAACCGAGCGTACCCCATCCATCCGAGATCTGCGACACCTGCCCTGGTGCTCGATCGACAATGACGACTCCCGCGACCTCGATCAGCTTACGGTCGCAGAGCCACTCGGCAGGGAGGTGGTGAAGATCCTGGTGGCGGTCGCAGACGTCGACGCGCTGGTGCGCAAGGGGTCCGCCACCGATGCCCACGCTCAGCACAACACCACGTCCGTCTACACGGCGGCCGAGATCTTCCCGATGCTCCCCCTCATCCTCTCCACCGATCTTACGTCGTTGAACGAGGATGAGGACCGTCTGGCCATCGTGATCGAGATGGTGGTTAACCAGGATGGCTCGCTCGGGAGTTCGGATATCTATCGCGCCTGGGTCGTCAACCACGCGAAGCTCACCTATCACAGCGTGGCCGCCTGGCTCGATGGCAGGGGGCCCGCTCCTACGCGAGTGGCCACCGTGGTCGGGCTCGACGAACAGCTCCGCACTCAGGATCGGGTGGCTCAGATACTCCGGACCGTGCGACACATGCACGGCGCGCTCAGCCTGGAGACGATCGAGCCGCGCGCCGTGTTGGAGGACGACGTGCTGACCGATCTGCGCGTCGAGGACAAGGACCGGGCACAGGAGCTCATTGAGGATCTCATGATCGCGGCGAATCGTGTGACGGTTCGGTACCTCGAGGCGCGGAGCCTACCGTCCCTGCGCCGGATCTTGCGCTCGCCGGACCGATGGCAACGGATTGTGGAGTTGGCGGCCCACCTGGGGGCACGGCTCCCGCCCGAGCCGGACGCCGCCGCCCTGGAGGCGTTCCTATTGACCCGGCGCCAGGCGGACCCGGTGCGGTTTCCCGATCTCTCGCTGACCGTCGTCAAGCTGATCGGTCGGGGCGAGTACGTGGTAGAGGGGCCAGATCAGACGTCGCCGGGCCACTTCGGCCTGGCGATTCCGGCCTACACGCACTCCACGGCCCCGAACCGGCGCTTCCCCGATCTGCTCACACAGCGGTTGCTCAAAGCCACGCTGGCTGAGCACGCGGCCCCGTACAGCCTTGAGGAGCTCAACACGCTCGCGCAGCACTGCACCGAACAGGAAGACAATGCCAGCAAGGTCGAGCGACGGGTCCAGAAATCGGCGGCCGCGCTGCTCCTCGAATCGAAGATCGGACAGCGCTTCGACGCCATCGTCACCGGTGCGGCCGCGAAAGGGACCTGGGTACGTATCCTTCACCCCTCTGCAGAGGGTAGGGTTGTCCGTGGGTTCAAGGGGCTTGACGTCGGCGATCGGGTCCGGGTCGAGCTCATCGACACCAATGTGGAGCAAGGGTTCATCGATTTCGCGCGGGTGTAACGATGGCCACAAACTGGACGCCAGAGGAGAACTGACCGCATACGTCCAGATGACCGACGCCGTACGAGTAGCAGGGGTTGTTGTCTCTTTCGTAACACTTGCCGGGTCGGTAGCCAACATTCTGACCAACTCGGCCCTCCACCCCCTCTCGAAGATCCCCGAGTACAAGGTCTACGCCGTCAGGATCGAACGAGTCGACCGATGATCGCGAATTGTCATCCGGGGATCGCACACTCACCGTTGCGCTAAGCGCCACAGGCTGTCGCCCACTCGATTCCCTTGACAGCACTGTCTAAAGGCATATATGATAGGCATCATAAGGAGGTGCTTGCAATGCGCACCACTATCAATCTAGATGACGAGCTAATCAAAGAATTAATGCACGTGTCAGGGGTCAAGCGGAAGAGGGAGGCCATCCACCTGGCAATCTCTGAGTTTCTTCGAAGAAAGAAGATCGAGGGGTTGCTCGCTTTGGAGGGCAAGATCCACCTGGACCTCGATTGGCGCAAGCTGGAAGAACAGGAACTGAAGGCCCAGGCAGAACGCGAGGGACGCTGGCGTGGTCATCGCTGATACATCTCTCTGGATCGAATACTTCAAAGGGGGCAACGAGCCGGCTCGGGCGGCACTGCGGACCCTGATCCGCACTGAACAGGTAGTTCTCGTGGGCGTGGTGCTGGCCGAACTACTCCAGGGGTGCCGATCCTCTGAGGATGCCGATACGATCCTCTCGAATCTCTCCGGTCTCAGCTACCTGGAAACCAGCTTCTCAACCTGGAAGCGAGCCGGGGAGTTTTCGGCTTCGCTCCGGCGGAAAGGCGTCACGCTTCCCCTGTCAGACCTTATCATCGGTGCCCTTGCCATAGAACATGGGTACCGGGTGTATACCCTCGATACACACTTCAAGCACATTCCAGGCCTTAAACTGTACACTCCACCCTACTCGCCTAGGGCTCATAAGCCCATCTCTCAGGCTTAAAGCCTGGTCCTCGGCACGCTCGCGCAGCACTGCACCGAACAGGAAGCCCAACCGCGATGCTAGAACTGAAGGTGCTTGCCAATCACAGCGTCAAACTCCGCAATCGTCGCGTCATCGCGCAGTAATTTCACATCGATAGCGAGTTCTTAAAATTTCTGTTATTGCAGTGATTCATGAATGTCGCAAAAGAACCGCACCCATATCATTACCTGAGGTTGACCTCAGAAGGTAGGCAATCCGGTAATGCCCATAGAGCAGAATCCTGATTTCACCTTCTGCCTCTGTGCGATACTTGTACCCGATTTCCGGAAATCTCCGAAGCACCTGTACCTTTTCGTAGATTCCAGATACGACCTTCTGGGTCGCAACTGGGTTATCCGCGGCGATGTAATCGTGTATGTCGCGAAGCCAGCGATGCGCTTCTTCGGTCCACCTTATTTCTGCCATGTACGAATCCGACGCTCCATGTCTTCATTGGATATCACGCGCCCGCTGCGTGAATCATCCAGGCCTCGCTCGATCATTCGCTCAAAGGCAAGCTCGCGCATGATTTCCTCATAGGTCGCGTCTTCAGGCTGCGACTGGATCACCTCGGTCATTTTCTCTTTAATGTTTGGCATGGCACACTCCCTTTAAAAACTGGACATAACATGGTCGACGCGAAGCGCCGGACAGAAAGCGAATGGTAGTCTGCCACTGTTAGGCCATAGAACCAGCATGAGTGGGCACTCCCACCCACGGTCTGATCTTCGCCAGGGTCTTGGCTAGGGCTTCTTCCGCCACCTCGGTGTCATAGGCCGCCTGCGCCCGCAGCCAATAACCGTTGGAAAGACCGAAGAACCGGCACAGGCGCAGGTCGGTGCCCGCCGTGATGGCACGCTTGCCTGCCACGATGTCACCGATCCGCTGGGCGGGCACACCGATTTCCTTGGCGAGGCGATATTGCGTGAGGCCCATCGGGATCAGAAACTCTTCGCGCAGCAACTCGCCGGGCGTCACGGGCTTGAGCTTACGCATGGTCTCCCTCCATCAATGATAGTCCACGATCTCAACGTCCTCGGCGCCCGCAGCCGTCCAGAGGAAGCACGCCCGAATTTGATCATTCATGCGGATACTGTGTTGCCTGGCGCGGTCGCCCTTGAGCGCTTCCAGCCGGTTGCCCGGTGGCACACGGAGGTCTTCAAGCCGGTCTGCGATCTGTAGCTGTCGCAGCTTGCGGCGCGCGACCGACTCGATGCGCACGAACCGCTTGACCCGCCGGCCTTTCGAGAGAGCTTCTGTGTCGGCGCACTGGAACGTTTTGATCACAGGCGTATCATAACGTGTTGCGTGATTAACGTCGAGCGTGATGAGCAGATTGACTCGCGGAGCGTCCGCGCCATCTATTACACGAGCCGCGTTAGAGACCGACAAAGGCCGGTAGCCTACCTCGCAAGACGGCTCCACTTCGCAACGACGACTTTTGCCTGCAATATCCCACACTTACCCTAAGGAGGCGTCAACAATTAACATCTACATCTACCAAAGCAACAAACCCCCTTCATCCCCCTTTCGAAAGGGGGAAAGAGGGGGTTTGTGCATTGTTCGGATCATGAATATGTACATGTTATTCTTTGACGCTGCCTAACCGGTCAAGACCAGTAGGCCGACAGACGCTGCCGGCTTTGGCAGCCGATCTCGGTCGCCGTGTGGTGAGGCGCTTCCAGGGGCTCCTCAGGACGACAGCTTTTTGGCAATATTTGCAACATGCTCGCCTTGAAATTTCGCGATGGTCAATTCGTTCTCCGACGGCTGGCGACGGCCATCTCCTCCGGCGAGCGTACTCGCGCCGTAAGGCGTGCCGCCCGTAATTTCATTCATGTTGAGCAGGGCTTGGCATGAGTAAGGCACACCGACGATCACCATCCCCTGATGCAACAGCGTACTGTGAAACGAAGTAATGGTGGTCTCGTGTCCACCGTGTTGAGTTGCGGTGGAGGTAAAGACACTGCCCACCTTGCCGACGAGCGCACCGCTCACCCAATGTTTCCCCGTTTGATCTAGGAAATTGCGCATCTGGGCGCACATGTTCCCGAACCGGGTCGGGGTACCAAAGATAATCGCGTCGTAATGAGGCAACTCATCAACCGTTGCAATGGGGGCTTCTTGATCAAGTTTTGCACCGGTTTTTCGAGCCACCTCTTCAGGCATCAGTTCCGGCACACGTTTGATGAAGACCTCAACACCCTCCACGGAACAAGCGCCCTCGGCTATCGTCTTCGCCATTGTTTCAACATGTCCATACATGCTGTAATACAGGATCAAGATTCTCGTCATAGACTGCCTCCTTGGGATACCGCTGATCGAGAGGTTAGGCGTCAAGCGGTCTTCTGCGGCACAAGGCGTACTTGAAGGTCACACCCCACAGCCTTCGCATACCGCTTGAGCGTTGTGAGCGACGGAGCGTGCTTTCCGGCAGATTCGAGTCTGGACACCGCACTCTTAGTCGTACCCATCCGTTCCGCGACGGCGTCTTGCGTCAGACCAGCGCGGGACCGTGCTTTGAGCATTTGGTTAGCAACTTGGTACTCAAGAGCAAGGGCGTCGTAAGCCTCGATGAACCCTTTGCGGATTGCCGCCTTGGCAAGGAATTCCTTATGGCCGTGGCGGACGGGCTTGAATTTCAGCTCAGGCATCTGACACCTCCCGCTCGTGGAAGTACTCGATCTCGAAGGGCATAAATGAATGTTAGCACATACGCGAACACAGAGCAACGTGTGCTACTCCTGGTTGTCTCGATGCCATTGCGGGGAGCAAGCCCGTCGTGTACAATGACGAATGGTCTTTTGGGATTCAGGCTGCCGGCCGGTGGCAGGGAAGCGACAGGGGAGACGGAATGATCGAAGCGGACAAGCTGACGAAATATTACGATAAGCATACAGCGATTAGGGATGTATCGTTCAAGGTTGAGAAGGGGGAGATCGTGGGGTTCCTCGGGCCGAACGGCGCCGGCAAGACCACCACGATGCGGATCTTGACCGGCTTCCTGCCGCCCAGCAGCGGGACGGCGCGCGTCGCCGGCTACGACGTCCTGACCGAGTCGCTTCAGGTTCGGCGACGAATCGGCTACCTGCCGGAGAACGTGCCGCTCTACACCGACATGAAGGTGACCAACTACCTGGAGTTCGTGGCCGAAGTCAAAGGCGTAGAACGTGTGAACCGACGGCACAAGATCGGCGAGGTCATGGAAAAGTGTGGGCTTGCCGAGGTGCGGCGAACGCTGATCGGGGCGCTCTCGCGCGGCTATCGGCAGCGGGTCGGCATCGCTCAGGCGCTACTTAACGATCCTGAGGTGCTGATCCTGGACGAGCCAACCATCGGGCTCGACCCGAAGCAGATCATCGAGATCAGACAGCTCATCAAGGCGCTGGCAGGCCAAAGCACGATTATCCTCTCCACTCACATCCTGCCCGAGGTCAGCATGATCTGCCATCGGGTGATTATCCTCAATAATGGACAGGTCGTAGCGGTTGACACCCCGGAGAACCTCACGGCCGGGCTTCAGAGTTCCACCAAACTGCGCATCAGGGTCGAGGGGCCAGTGGACCAGGTCGGCGTAGCCCTGACACATCTTCCAGGCGTGCTGCGGGTCGTGGCGGAGGATGAGACGCACCCGTCTGCGTGCGATGCACAGGCAGGCGAGATCGCCAAGAGCTTCGTCGTAGAGTCGGAACGGAATTGTGACCTGCGACGCGAGGTGTCGCGTCTGATCGTTGAGCGCGGATGGGGGCTGCTGGAGCTCCGTCCCGCCGACATGAGCTTGGAGGAGATCTTCGTCCGCCTGGTAACCAAAGAAACGCATGAGGTGCAGGCATGAACGTCCTGGCGATCTTCAAGAAGGAGTTTCGCGCCTACTTCGCGTCGCCGATCGCCTACGTGGTCCTGACCATCTTCGCGCTCATCTCGGGGTTTTTTTTCTATAGCCTACTTACCTTTTTCTCGCTCAACAGCTTGCAGGCCGCTACGAACCCCGGTTTCGGTCGAGACCTGAACGTCTCTGAATGGATCGTTCGCCCGCTATTTCGCGACATCGCCATCACGATGCTGCTCCTGATGCCGGCGGCCACCATGCGCCTATTCTCGGAAGAAAAGAAGACTGGGACCATCGAGCTGCTCTTCACGTACCCGATCAAGGACTGGGAGCTCCTGTTGGGTAAATTCCTGGCGGCACTCGCACTGTACTCGGCAATGCTCGGGATCAGCCTGCTGGATATCGCGTTGCTGGGGTCCTTCGCCGCGCTGGAATGGGGGCTTATTCTGACCGGCTACATTGGTCTCCTGCTGCTCGGTATGGCCTTCCTGGGACTCGGGATTCTGGCCTCCGCCCTCACCGAAAACCAGGTCGTCGCCGCGGTCGGTTCCTTTGGCATCCTCCTGTTGCTTTGGGTCATAGGCTGGTCCGCCGAGGCGGCCGGGCCCACGCTCGGCCCGATCCTCTCGCACCTCTCCATCATCAACCATTACGACAGCTTCGCCAAGGGCACCATCGAGAGCAGGGATGTGATCTACTACCTCAATTTCACGCTCCTGTGCCTCTTCCTGACACTGCGGTCCCTGGAATCGAAGCGGTGGAGGGGCTAACCATGGAAAAACTCGCTCGCTTCGTCGCACCGGCCGGTCTCATCCTCCTTGTCGCTAGCGGGATTGGCTACAACATCCGACCGGACCTGAAGGCGTGGATGGGAAGCCTCCTCCTGCTCGGGGCGATCCTTATCCTTGCCGGCGTGTATCGTGCCTTTGGCGAGATCATGGCCTGGCTGAACCGTCGCTCCACGATCACCGGACTGAACGTCGTCCTGATGACGATGCTGGTATTGGGGATCATCGGTCTGATAGAGGTCATCTCGGCTAAGCATAACACGCGGTTCGATCTGACCGCAGGGAAGCGGTACACCCTCGCCGATCAGACCAGGAAGGTGGTCAGCGGACTGGCCAAGGATGTCCAGGTCACGGCCTTCTTCAGAGCTGACCAGGCGGAGCGCCGGCCCGCGGAAAACCTACTTCGCCAGTATGCCGACCTCTCGCAACGGTTTCGCTTCGAGGTGGTCGATCCAGACAGGAACCCCGGCCGGGCGAAGCGGTACGGCATCGCCACCTATGGCACCACCATCTTAGAGACCAAGGATAAGGAGGAGAAGATCACTGATGTGTCCGAGGAGCCCCTGACGAATGGGCTGGTCAGGCTGCTCCGCGAGGGTAAGCAGACGATCTATTTCCTGAAGGGGCACGGCGAGAACGCGCTGGAGGACGGGTCGCGGAACGGCTACCGGCAGGCCAAAGAAGCCATCGAGAAGGCCAACTACCATGTCAAGGAGCTGTTGCTGCTTCGCGAGCGAGAGGTTCCGCAGGACGCCTCGATGCTGGTCATCAGCGGGCCGAAGCGCGACCTGGCTGAATCGGAGCTGCAGGCCCTGCAGGCGTTTGTCGAGCGAGGCGGAAAGCTGCTCATCCAGCTCGATCCGTTTACGGCGCCGAGCCTCAAGACGTTCATCGGTCGATACGGCATCACGATCGGCGACGATGTGATTGTGGATCAGAACGCTCGCGTCATGGGTGGCGATTACTTGCTGCCCGTGGTCTCAACCTACTTCCCGCACGCGATTACCCGGGATTTTACCCTCGCCTCCATTTTTCCGTTTGCGAGCTCGGTTGACGTTGCGAAACCATCGCCGCAGGGGGTGACGGTTCAAACGCTCGGGGAGACGGGGCCGGGGAGCTGGGCCGAGACCGACAAAGGCGAGCTGAATCGCGGCCAGCTCAGCTTTGAGAAAGGGCAGGACCGACAGGGACCGGTCCCGATCGGCGTCGTCGCCACGGTGCAGGTGAAGCCGGCAACGGCGCCAGGATCCGATGTTGAGAAGGCGGCAGCCACAGCGCAAGGGGCCAACGAGGGGCAGACGCAAAAGCAACCAGGAGAGGCCAGGTTGGTGGTGTACGGCAACTCCGCCTTTGCCAGCAACAACTTTCTGAACTTCTCCGGAAACCGTGATCTCTTCCTGAACAGCATCAGTTGGTTGGCCGAGGAGGAGGAGATGATCTCCATCCGGCCCAGGGAGGCGAAGAGCACCCCCATCATCTTGAGTGCGATGCAAGGACGGATGGCCTTCTGGCTACTGGTCGTCGTGGTACCGGCCCTGTTCCTGATCTCCGGGACATCGGTAGTCCTCGGGCGGAGGCGGTCGCGGTGAGGTGGCGATCGCTCGGCCTTCTCGTGTTGGTTCTGGCGGCTCTGGCCGTGGCCTACTACGCACTGGAGACCAAGGGTACGCTATCCGGGTCGGATGCCAACCGATTATTCCAAGCCGAGGCGAAGGACGTCGAGAAGATCTCCATCACACGGGGTGAAGAGCTGATCGTACTGAAGCGTGAAGGCGACGGGTGGCGGCTGATCGAGCCTGTGCAGGCTACGGCTGACGTTTCAGAGGTCGCCTCGCTACTTCGTACACTCCTGGAAGCCAGGGAAGAACGGCGCATCGAGGAGGCGCCAACAGGCCTAGCTGACTACGGGCTTGAGCGTCCTTCGCTCCATCTCAGCGTAACGCTCAAGGGTGGGAACACGTTGCCGGCGCTCCTGCTGGGCGATGTGAACCCAAACGGTCGCTCTGTCTATGCCAAACGACCCGATCAGCCTGCTGTCTTCCTGGCGACCGCCATCGTGCGAGTCCGCGCGGACCGGAAGCCGGACGATTTTCGTGACAAGACCCTGCTGGCGCTGGAGCCAAACGAGGTCACCCAGATCGAGCTGGTCGGCAAGGGACAATCGATCAGCCTCAGCCATGCTGAAGGGAAGGGGTGGGAGATCAGTAAGCCGATCAAGGTCAGGGCCGACGCGGCTGTGATCGGACAGTTGTTGTGGAAGATCAAGGACGCCCGCGTAACAGCATTTGTCGGCTCTGGTCCTGACGCCAAGCGCAGGTACGGTCTGGAGCGTCCCGATCTTATCGTGGAGTTAAAGGACGCGGGCGGCGTGAAGCGGCTCCTGCTTAAGAAGGCCGCCGACCCACAGGTCGGGCTATACGCCATGACTGAGCCTGGAGAGGGGGTGGTCACCATCGATCCGGCCTTTCTGGACAGCGTACCGAACGGACCGGATGCCTTCAAACAGGCGACCCAGCCGGCGTCGTCCTCACCCTGATCAGGAAATCCAGAAGCGCCCGTAGGAGCTGAAGGCGTCAGGCTTTGGAAGATGTTCGCTCGCCCTCCTGTAGCAAGCGCCAGTGCAGCGCAAACGAGAGGGCGGTATAGTAGATCGGATACAGCAGAGACCAGGCGACCAGCGAGGGCGAGGGATCGGGAAGCTGCCAGAGGAGAATCAGGAGCGCCACGGCCCACAGGATTCCTAGCCCGATGGTAAGGGGGCGGAGGATCCGGGTCCGGCTCGGATAGAGATACCTGATCGGTACCAGCACCATGATCGCCGCAAAGAGGGTGAAGACCGCGTTGAACCAGAGGGGGCTCCCCCAGACATAATAGTAGAAGGCCAGGATGTTCCAGTACGAAGGAAACCCGGTGAAAAAATGATCCGGCGTCTTGGCGGAGACGTGACAGAAACGGTAGGCACTGGTGAGCAGTGGGAAGGGCAACATCCAGATCGAGACCGACGCCGGCAACAAGTTGGCTGCATGGATCAACACGATAGGGACGACCACATAATTCAGATAGTCAACGATATCGTCAAGTTTCGTACCATCGAATTGAGGCAGGACCTCCTTGACCCTGGCAAGTCGCGCCAACGGCCCATCTGCAGCATCGATCACGCCGGCCAGCACCATCCCGAAGAACGCCCCCCGATAATCGCCCCTATGTATGGCGACCAGGCACCAGCCCCCGACAACCGCTCCGGATGCGGTAAACATGTGCACCGCCCACGCTATCACCCGCTGCCGCGCACGCTCTCCTCTTTTCACGCCAACCTTCCCATCACTCCTCCGCCGCTCCACCAGTCGTTTGCTTGTCCCGGTGTTTTTCCTTCTGAGGCTTATCGGAGCTGGCCAACTCCGCTATCCATCCTTTGACCCGCTTGGCATCGTCTGAGTCCTGCGGCACCATGGTGAGAAACCGCTGGAACGCTTCCGTGGCCCCCTTCGCATCCCCCTTATCTTTCAAGGCCTGCCCTTTATCGAATAGCGCATGGGCGTACTTGGGGTCCACGCTCAGCGCCCGGTCATACAGCTTTATGGCCTCATCCGGCTGGTTGCTCTGTGTCAGAATGATTCCGAGGTGAGTCAGCGCCTCGGCATTGCTCCGATCGGACATCAGGATCTGGTGATATTTCTCCCAGGCCGCTTGGTGGTCACCGGCATCGAGTGAGGCGTGGGCAGCCTTCAAGGCCGAATCAATCTCGGAGAGCGAGAGACGGGGGACAGGAGCAGTCGGCGCCGAAGCGGCAGGCGATTGCGTTGGCTTGACGAGAGGAACGAAGGCTGAGGACAGGTAGCCAAGAAGAAAGCCTACGGCCAAAGCGCTACCCAGCATTATGACAAGACGTATCTTGCCGGTGGACCGTTGTTCTTCCATTATCTCCTCTGAGTTTCCTTCGAAAATAGTATTCAGCAATCAACGATCAGCCGTCAGCTTCAGACAAACCCCCCTGACCCCCCTTTCAAAAAAGGGGGATACGTATACGTTTCCTTACCTCCCCCTTTCGCAAAGAGGGATTGAGGGGGTTTTCGTGCACCAGGGTTGGACAGCACCTCACGAGGTGTGCTTTACAACAATACTCCTCTTTTGCTGATTCGAGTCTTTTACTCAGATACTTACCCGCGGTTCCGCCTTCTTATCTCCCGGCAATGAGCTTAGCACGGTTTCTGCCGCAAGCGTCTCCTCCAATTCGGCAGCGTGATCCTTGGCCATTTGTTCTCCCGTAATCTTCCCAGTCAGCCAGACCTGGCTCATCGGGTAGATATCAGGCCGGAAGATGACGCTGTAGAAGTGCCAGACCAGGACAGCAAGCGTTGCAAGCCATGCCTCGTAATAATGGACGACGCTTGCCAGGTCAATAACCAAAAGGGGCCAGCGCTTCAGCACAATAGTTTGTAGACACATGATAAACCCGGTGCCGGCCATAACGACAGTTCCCCACATGACCGCCCAGTACTCCAGCTTCTCTACGTACGTAAAGCGGTGGAAACGGGGCCGGTGTGGCCGCAGACCCAGATTAAAGGTCACCATTTCCCATGCCTCGCCTACATCCCGTCGGCAGGGTTGCATCAATCGGAACTGAGCCCGGCCACGCTGCGTGCCGAAGAGATACGCCAGATGATACCCTGCCGCCAGCGTCATGAGCACGCCGGCGATTCGATGTAGCCAGGCTCGGACGGCATATCCGCTTTCGATCCAGACCAGCGGCCGTGCCCACCACGCATCAGGAAACTTCAGGGCAAAACCGGTAATCACCAGGATCGTGAAGGTCGCAAACAGCGTAACGTGCTGAATCCGCTCATTGAGTGTCAATCGCTCAAAGAGACGGCGCGCCACCTCGGGAGGCACGCGGGGTTCGTCTTCCTGCTGCCCCTCTGTTCGCCAACGCTCTCGCAGATGTACCAGGAAGTCAAGCCCGTTGTGCAGGCTCATCCCGCCAATGGTGACAAAGATAATCACAAGGTAGATCTGTCGGACCAGGGTTACCCATGGGTGCTCGCCGAACCCTGGTGCCACGTGAATTCTGGCACTGGCCAATTGTATGCCGGCGCCTCGGTGGCACTGCCCACAGGTTCGCGAGAGGTTCATCGGGTTGACGGTGGAGCGAGGATCGGAGGAGGGCTGAATATTGTGGGTCCCATGGCAGCTTGCACAGTTGGCCACCACGGGCGACCCACCTCTCGCAGCCAGGCCGTGAAAGCTCTCAAAGAACGTCCCGGCTCGCCGCGGCGCGAGGCCAAACTCCTCGACCACCCGTACCGCCTCGTGGCAGGCAGCGCAGGTCTTGGAGACGGTCAGCGGCGCCACTCGCGATCCCGGGGCGCGGGTGGCAGTGATCCCATGCTCCCCGTGGCAATCAGTGCATGTCGGCGCCGCGAAAACCCCGTGTGAGACGGCCCTCCCGTGCACGCTGTCCTGAAACTGACTGGCTACGTCGTCGTGGCACTGCTTGCAGGTGACGGCGACGTTCTGCTTGAAGACGCCAGAGGCGGGATCGGCAGCTCGTCGGATCTCGTGAGCGCCATGGCAATCGGTGCAGGTTGCGGCAGTGAGATTGCCTTTCTGTAGGATGGCTTGGCCGTGGATGCTTTGCACGAAGAGCGCAACGGCCCGCGGCCTGGTGATCTGTTCTTCGGCGATCACCTTCGGATCGGCATGGCAGCGGGCACAGGTTTCGTGAATCTGCGAGCGATGGGTGGGCGACACAGGATCGCGGTGAGATTTGACGGCGTGGGCCGTGTTGTGGCACGTGGCGCAGGTTGGCAGATGCCTGGTTTTCTCCCCGCGGCTACCGGCATGAATGCCGGCGGCCATATGTTTCGCCTGGCGGCCATGGCACGAAGCGCAGAGGCTGACGTTGCCATCGGCGGCTATCTTCTGGATTCGGTGACTACCATGACAGGCGATGCAATTGGCGCTGGGGCCTATACCCCCCAGATTGGCATGAGCGCTATCCGGAACATTCTCATGGGGTTTGAGATGGCAGGCGCTGCAACGTACTGGCTGGGGCGTTTCGGCGTGAGACCCTTCTGGGATGCCACCATGGCACTCGGCGCAGGCAAGCTCTTTGTGCGCGGATTGAATCAGGTCGGCCGGCTCTACGAGCAGCGAAGCGTATCGCCCTCCCCCGATCTCCTTCTTCAAGTCGGGATCGTTGTGGCAGGCCAAGCACTCCTGAGAAGTGGCAGGCAACTCCGAGACGACCGCGAAGACATTCGGAGCTATGGGCAGAAAAAGCCAAACAAGGAAAAGGCCCCCGGCCGCCTTTCCGTAGCATGCGCTCCTCATCATCAAGCGTGAAATGGTATCGCTACCCACGTTCCCAAACAGGGCGCGCGATAGCAGGGACCGTGAAGAGGCGCACTCTCAAGTCGGCCACCTGCCACAATCCAGTTACTGCGTCTCGGTGCTCTTCGGCTGCGGAACCGTACTGACCTTATGGCACTTCAGGCAATTGCCTATCTCCTTTGTGGAGAATGCAACCTTCCCGTTGTGGCATGTACCACACGCCTTTCCTTCATTGAAGGCCTTCATGGTGATGTCCGGAGAGGTTCCATTCTTATTTTTGAAGGGTTTACCCTTGCCGTGGCAACTCAGGCACTTTTGGCCTTTTTCAATATGCACGTTGTGATCGAACGTTACCTTCCCAAAGCTCATGTTCCCCGCCTCATCCTTGGTCTTCTGCTCGAAGGCGAAGGGGGGTGGAATCTTCAGTTTTGGCTGGGCGACACTACGCGATGGCGTGAAGCTCACAAGCAGGAGGCACGCGAGAGCAAGCCTCGCGCTCCCTCCGATCATTGATCTCATGCTTCTTCCTTTCTACGGGCAGTTCTTAGAAAATGTCTCTTGCGTTTATTGCGTCATCGCGTCTATTGCGTCTATTGGATCGAAAGCGGGCAGAGGTGATTACTCGCTACTCCGCTTTCGCTCGCATCTTCGGGGCACGGTCCCATACGCTCCTAGCTCATGCCATCGGGCTGTCATGCGGACTATAGCCGCTCTACCTATTCATGTCAATGCCGGCGGTATTGTCAGCGAGGTCCTCTCCGTCTATCGACTTCCCGGATCTTTAAGAAGAGGCCGATCAGAACCGCGCCAATGACCAGCATGGAGACCGCCAGCCCCTTGCGGCGGAACTGCAGCTCGGTCAGGAGGTCTTGGCCGCTCGTGAGACTCTTCTGAGCGACGATGAACCCTGGGTCGGTGATAGCCTTGATCTTTTCCACCTTGAGCAAATGGGTTTCTGCTCTGGCCTTGATCAAGGAGTCTTTCGCCGCAATGAGCTCGAATCGAGGATGGCCGATCTCCATTCCTGCGTGCTCAGCCTTGGTGAGGATTGCCGTCGCCTGATCGATTTGACTCGAAAGGCCCTCGATCATAGTTCGCAACTCAGCAGCCTTCTTTAGGGGCGCAGAGTTCGCTTCATGGCAAGTGGCACAAGCGGTATCTTCTCCACCAGTCAGCATCGCGTCCGACGGTTTCACGACATCGTGATTACTATGACATGTCACGCACGCCGGCATCCCCAGCTCGGCGAATGCCGCCTTATGCGCGCTCCTGTCGAAGAGCTCGGCCGTCGCTGCATGACAGTGGCTGCAGACATTCGCCACGGAATCGATGCCGGGAGGGGCGGCGCCGTGACTACCGTGGCAGCCGCTGCACGTCGGAGAGGCGAGCTCCCCCTTCTTGGTCAACATCTCGTAATGAATACTCTGCTTGTACTTCTCAAGCTGATCGGTGGGGATCTTGTAGCCTTTCATGTATTCAGCGTCACCGTGGCAGCGAGCGCAAGTCTCAGCGACCTTGACAGGATATGTCCATGCCGCCTGGTCCTTGCTGGCACGGATGGCATGGACGTCATGGCAACTGGTACAGACGGCGACCTTCAGATCTCCTTCGCGAAGCTTTTTGCCATGGAGACTCGTATAGTATTCCTTTACCTGGTCTGTCCGAATGGAAGGATTAAACTTCCGCATATAGACTGGATCGCTGTGGCACTTCCCACAGGATTCAGGGATCGCGCGCCGATTCGGTTTGCCCAGGAACCCTTTGGCCGAACTGTGGCTCTGCGCCTTGTTGCCGACTGCGGCCTGGTCACCGCCGTGGCAGTTCTGGCAGCCCAGTCCACGCGCCAGGTGGTAATCGTCTTTAATCTTCAAGGCCGGACGGCTGAGGCGCTCCTCTTTTGATGCCTTATGGCAGTCAACACAGGCATCCTGCGCCTCCGCGAAGGGGACGCGGATCAGGCCGGCCGCGATCAGGATAAGGCCGAAGCACGCGATGCGCAGCGCGATCCTCACGGCTTCCTCATTTGAAGGCAGGCGCGAAATATCCAAGCGCGGTGAGTATCACGATGTACGCGATGATACCGATCCCGATCCATCGGAAGAGCGGGCTTGGCTCGCCCCGGGCTGTCCTTTTGTCCAGAAATGGGACCAGTAAAAGGAACAGCCCGCCCAGACTATAGCCCAGGACCCCCAAGACCTCACCGTCAAATGGACCGACCTTGGCCGGGATATACTTCAAACTCTGAAACATGAAGACAAAGTACCATTCCGGTCGGATCCCAGCGGGTGCGGGGGCGAAAGGATCGGCCTTTTGTCCCAGCTCCCATGGGTACATAGCGGCCAGGGCGGCCAAGAGCCCAAGGGCGGCGAACCAGCCGAAGAGGTCTCGCAGCAGAAAATTGGGGACAAACGGCATGGTCCTGAGCGGCTGTCCCGCTTGGGCACGCTCTACGGTTGCAGGAACACTCATCCCCTGCTTCTGGACCAAGAGGAGGTGGAGGGCGAGTATCAGCGTGGTGAGCGCCGGCAGGATTGCAATGTGGATGCCGAAAAAGCGGGAAAGCGTCGCACCCGAGACCTCGTCACCAGCCCTGAGGAGCCGCACCAGAAAATGACCCACAATCGGAAGCTGCCCAGTGACCTCGGTCCCGACTTTAGTGGCGAAGTACGAGAGGACATTCCATGGTAGCAGATACCCGCTGAACCCGAAGAAAAGCACAATGCCGAAAAGCAATATTCCGGTCACCCATGTCAGCTCTCGTGGTTTTCGGTAGGCTTGAGTTAGGTAGACGCTGAACATGTGGATCATCATTGTCAACACCATCAGATTGGCTGACCAGCTATGGATCGACCGAACGAGCCAGCCAAATTGGACTTCGGTCACGATAAATTGAACGCTCTCGTATGCCTCCTCGGAGCTGGGCCGGTAGTAGAGGGTCAGCAGGATCCCGGTCGCCACTTGGATCCCGAAGAGAAAGAGCGTCATCCCGCCGACATAGTACCAGACGGTATGGCGATGGACAGGGATGACCTTTTTCTGGATGAGGTGCTTGAGCGCCGAAAGGTCGATTCGCTCTTCAAGCCAAGCCGTGATCCGATCCCCCATCACATGGCTACCCTTTCATAACGACGATCTGATCGCCACGAACGTTCAACTTCAAAGACTCCAGGGGCCGAGGCGGCGGGCCGCTGATATTTTTTCCATTCAGGTCGAACACGCCATTGTGGCAGGCGCACCAGATGTCCTGCCGCTCTTCCCGGTATTGCACCGTGCATTCCAGGTGGCTACAGACCGCTGAGAAGGCCTTTAACTCACCAGCCGACGTCTTCACCAAGAGGCCAGGTCGACTCCTGAATCGAAATATCCGCCCCGAGTTCGCCTTCAACTCCGCAAGCTTCCAGGGAAGGGTCACGCTAAACGTAGTCGGCTCGGCAAGTTTTGGGGGAATCAGGTATTTTACAACCGGGTAAAGGATGGATACGAAGAGCACGCCGATGGAACTCCCGAGAAGCCAATTCACCGTTCGCCGCCCATAATCGACCTGTTCATCTTGCTGTGGCACAACCATTCCCTCCTTCAGACTTGAACGTCAAAAGCCAGCTCGTCAGACGACGCCCGACAGGCTGGCTTCACTACTCCTTTTGCGCGCGATATAGAGGTCAGAACTTATAGCGAAGCGTAAAACCAGCAATATGGGCGTTGTAATTCTGGAGGAACCGAGCGCCTAAATATGTATCGGCCGTCGGGGGTAAGGTCGTTAGGCCAGACGTCCCAATCGCGTCGGTCGCCCAATCGGTCTCCCGAAACTGCTCAAATCGATACTCGCCATTAAGGCTCCAGTTCTTAGTCATATTATAGCGAAGCGCGGCGATCAGGGTGTGCAGGTTCGTGTTCGCCAGGGGATACCGGACGGCGGTCGCCGTAGCCCGCTGGGTGGCCCCAGTCGTGGGTGGGTGGAGCTCCGGAGCGACAGGGTTGGACGAATCGATGATCGTGTCGGCGTCAGAAAAGGAGTAGCTCAACCGCAGGTTGAGACGGTTGGGAATCAGGCTGACGTCGGCGCCTACCCCATAGGTGTCTACCCTATCTCTGTTAATGCTCCTCCAATTAAAATCGGTAAAGTCACAGACCGCGTTACTGGTTGCGGCGGAAGGGGAGGTAAACGCACACCCCGGCGCCAGAGCGGTCGCCGTAGATACGTTGCCGACGACCGGCCTGGAGCGAGAGAGCTGATCATACTTAAACTCCTCCCTCATGTAGTTCACGAAGAACGAAAGCCACGGGCGAGGGCTATAGGCCAAATCGCCACCCAGGCTCCATCCCCGCGATTCCTGCAGCCCGAGCGGGGACTTGTCAAAATCATCCCGCATAAGGCCATAGGTCGCCGTAAAGTTGAGTGTCTCGATCGGGGTGATCGACGCTAAAATCTCGACCCTGTCCCGTGTCCGGTCGGCTTCGTCAAACTTCCGAAGCAGAGTCGATTGACCCTGGAGCTCCAGGACCTCTGGATCTGTCTCCCCCTCGATGTCGGTGACGATATGCGCATGATGGGCCTGGGGCACGTACTTGTCGATGTTGCGCCAACTCCGGCGATAGGCGCCTCTAAGGAGCAGCCAGTCTATCGGCGTAAAGTCGAGGCTGGTTTTTAAGAAGTGCTCATCACTGGTCTGCACCTCGCGGTATTTCGGATCGCGGTCCCACCGCTCCCACTCGTAACCCATATTGAGATGAAGGTCCTTGAGGAGGGAATAACCCGCGTCCAGGCGACCATTTTGCTTCGTGTAGGAGAAGGGCGCGTTGGCCCGCGTCTCGGCCGTGAGCGACGTATCCCGGACCGTATGCGCAGTGAACTCGATCTCAGATGATCGGTTATTGAAGTCATAAAAGCGGTAGCCACCGGATAGCGTCAGCGGGACAGTGGTAATCGGGCGACTCGTCCCGTTGATCGTCACAAGGGTTGTTTGGACATCTCCATCCAGATCGCGTTTTGGGAGCGCCAATAGGGGATTGGCTGCCAAAGCGGGGTTGATGGTATGCGGGACGAAATCCTGAGTCTGGAGCCGCCACCCGTAGGAGACCTTACCCGTGACTCTGGTCTGAAGCGGCAGGGAGACGCCGCCAGAGAGAAACAGGTTATACGCCTGGTTGTTCGGGTCCATGGTGGTCCGGCCGCGAGAGGCAACGGTCGGGCTGTCCGTTGCCGAGAGCGGGTTGTCGAACGTGATGTTGTCGATGCCCTGGTCGAAGATCGATGCGGCGCCGCCAAGACTAACGTTCCAACCCGGCCGAGCATATTGGGTCTTGGCCTCAACCTGGTGGGTGCGGTTAAAGAGGGGGGCCGGAAGCTCGATAAGGCTCCCCGGGCCACCGAAACCGGTACCAAAGGGAATCGTCCCATCCTTCTGCGTGAAGGTATAGCGGACACCGACATCCAGTGAATCTGTCAGGTTGTACTTCATCTTGAATCCCGCTTTGGTGGTCAGGAAACTGAGATCCGTCGGTGCGGCATTGACCAGAAAGCCGGCCATCACGGAGCCCCTTGTGGCTGGGGTAGCGGCCTGGACCGTCGATGCGACACCAGGCGGCAGGGTTAGACTCGCCGTACTATCCTCATGCGTGGTGGTAAAGAGTGTTCGTCCTGTGGTGCTCAGCAGATGGGGGATCTGATCCCAGAAGACCTCCAGTTCATAGCCACCGTACTGCCCTGCTCTAAACAGGTAGCTTTGGTCCTGCTTGAAGCTGTCTAGCGTAGTAAAGTCGATGTAGTGCTTTTTATCTTTGGTCTCCATGGAGAGTCGAAGGTGGTCCATAAAGGGACTCTCTTCAAGGACGCGGTACTCCTGAAACTTGGCCGAACTCCGGCTGCCATCGATGTCGCGATAACCGCCCTCGATATCCAACTCGGTCAGCTCAAAGTTGAATGGCAGTCGACCGTTTAGCCATTTGGCCCAAGACGGGAGAGCCTCCTCCGGCGGGGCCTGTTCTGCGTAACCCGATGCGACGACCGTCAGCAGCAGGGCTATGGCGGGCAGTAGTGCTTTGCTGACCCATCTCATCCTGATTAACGCTCCCATGGCCCACCTCCCCGATTGATGCAGTTCGCTACCTCAGTTCGTGAAGGCGAATCCTGATGGATGGTTTGACCCATGGATCTTCTGGTGGCAGTTGTTGCAGCCCCTGTTGGTGACCTGCCTTGCTCCGGTCGTCGGATTGTATGGGCTCGTTGGGTGTCGGGTCTCAACATGACACTGCTGACAGAGCCTGGGAACCCTGACCTTCAGGAGTCTCGGATTTGTGGAGCCGTGCGGCTCGTGGCAGTTCGTACAGCTCTCTGTGACTGGCGCATGTTCCCAGAGGAACGGCCCCCGCTTCTCCGCATGGCACTTGTAACAGTTGTCATTGACCGAATCTTCCCTGAGCATCGCCTGGGTGGCGGTCCCATGCGCGTTGTGGCAGTCGCTACAACTGATCTTCCCCTCGCGCAGCGGCATATGCGAACTGCGCTGGAGCTGGGCCCGGCGGGTCTGGTGACACTGCGAGCAGACCTCGATCGCGGTCGGCTTCGCCAGGTTGTATCGGGCGGACACCGACTCCATCACCTTGTGACAGGTCACGCAGGCCACGCCACGCATCTCGTGGGTGCTCCCCTTCCAGGAAGTGTGCTCACCCTTTTCATGGCAGCCGTTCACGCACGTGGCATTCTGTGCCTCGACCGGCTCTGCCCCCTTCTTGAACGTCATCAATGTTTCAATGGCATCGCCCTCCGCAGCTACGTGAGGGCCCCCAGGGCCATGACACGACTCACAGACCCGCTGCTCTTGGGGGGTGCGCGGGTTTACGGACATGATCCGCCCCATCATCGTCTTATGAAAGCGCTGGCTCGACTCCTCATGGCACGTCAGGCAGGACTCACTCCCCACATACTTGGCGCCGGGCGGTGGACCGGTCCACTGAGGTCGAGGGGCAACGGTGGTCGTGGCGGATGGGGCTTGCGCGGGGAGAGCTTCTTTTCCGGAGGGCGACGGGCTAAATCGACTGCACGCCCATCCAACAAGGAGAACAACAAATAGCAAGGGCAATAAAGCGGCCACAGTGTCACGCTTCTTCATCTTTGAACCCCTATAGGTGTCAAGCGTAAACGGAAACGCGACTCTGAAATCGAGCAGTAGAGGGACTATACGATTGCTAGTATGGAATGTCAAGCGTTTACCTGTGTTGTGTGCGACGCTGGCCGCTGTCGCCTGGGTACGCTGGAGCTTCCACTACCCCCAACATTTTTGGGAGAAGAGCCTAAATTGTATGAAACGTCGTTCTTTCATGGTAATGTGTAAGCATCAGTAAATATCGAATCCGCCGTGAACTTCTGACTCTGCCAGTTTATTGCCATACACCTTCAGAACGACCTCATAGTGCCCCCGCAAAAATTGACTGGTAGCTCCAATTGGAACTGTGTCGACAGGGCCAATAATAAGGGCTACCGGGTCATCGGCACCCCACGTGGCCTCAAAGACACCGCCTGCGACAGGATTGCCACTTGCATCGTAAGTCGTCCAATGGACCACGAACCTGATTGAGCCGAATGGAGGAAGATGAGACTTAAGACGCGCTTCCCAGTATAGCCACTGTTGTTTTCCGCTCGGGAAACCGCTGGCGTATGAGCGTTTTTCGTAAGGTGGAATATCGTGCACAATTCTGCTGGGAGTCAAAGCGTCCAGGTAAGGATTAGGGGTGGAAGGTGACGAGCTTAATGGCTTCGCCTCCGGATACCACGCAAATACCCTCATTTCGGATTCGCTGATTTGGACTTTCGAGCAAACACTGTTGATGTCGTGCTCATAGCAAAGATGATTCCTGATCTCCGATACAGTCCCGAGTGCTGCCAGTGCTGCAATGGTCGAAACGATCAAGGTGATGCAAGCCACCGTCATTTGGCGCCGGTGCTTCTGCTCGGAGTGAATAGATTCAGGATTCACTTACACGTTCCTTTGCAGCCGCTGAGATGCCCAGGTAAACCCATGGTCGTCTGCATCTAAAGTTTTCTGGTCAGGAATGTGGGCTATTCACACGCATAGCGCCGTCTGCGCCTCCAGGGCAGCCAAAAGCTACCCTCCGATCAGAGGGGATGTCAAGCCGTAACTGCGGCCGGGCACATGCTCCGTTCCAATCCTTTTTCTCGGTCAAATCCTCCGTACTTGCCTCCGCATGCAGCCATGCCTTTCAACTCGAGAGTGTACTTGTCGACCAAAGAGGGGTGGCACTGTAGCCCATCTCCAAAGAGGCTTCAGGCCCGAAAAATCGCTTGTCGCATCGGACGGGTTCGCCTATGATGAAGGACGATATCATCTAAAACTCTCAACTAACCAACGGAGGGACGGACTGAAGTGAAAGCTCACGCGATCTTGGAGGGCCTGAATCCCAGACAGAAAGAGGCGGTCCTGCACACCGAGGGGCCGCTTCTGGTGCTGGCGGGGGCCGGATCAGGGAAGACCAGGGTCATCACCAGACGGGTCGCCTACCTGATCAGCCACTGCGGGGTTCCGCCCTGGAATATCCTGGCCGTCACGTTTACCAACAAGGCGGCCGGCGAGATGAAGCGGCGAGTGGCGGACCTCCTGGAACAAAACCGCCCTGAGTCGTTAGACCAGGCTTACCACGGACGTAGTCAAAGGGATGGCGGCAGCGTCTGGGTCGGAACGTTTCATTCCACCTGCGTTCGGATTCTGCGGAAACATGGCGCGGCGTTGGGCTTGAAGAGTTCCTTCGTCATCTATGACGAGGGCGATCAGATGAGTCTGATGCGGGATTGTCTGCGGGGGTTGGGCTTATCCGATCGCGCGGTCAAGCCTCGCGCAATCCTTTCCCGCATCAGCCGCGCGAAGAACGAACTCCTCTCCCCCGAGGAGTATGCGTTGCAGGCCAATGACCATATGGAAGAGCGGACCGCCAAGCTGTACATCATGTATCAGGAGCGGTTGGAGGGGCTACAGGCGCTCGACTTCGACGATCTCCTCATGTCGACGGTGCGCCTCTTTGAGGGGCACCACGAAGTGCTGGCTGCCTATCAGGACCTCTGGCGCTACATCCTGGTGGACGAGTACCAGGACACCAACCACGTCCAGTACCGCCTCATCCATATGCTGGCCGGCAAGTACGGGCATCTCTGTGTGGTAGGCGATGACGACCAGTCGATCTATCGGTGGCGCGGCGCAGACCTGAACAATATCCTGGACTTCGAGCGGGACCATCCGGGCTGCG
The DNA here is from genome assembly GCF_003044035.1 of Candidatus Methylomirabilis limnetica. Taxonomy (NCBI): domain Bacteria; phylum Methylomirabilota (SeqCode); class Methylomirabilia (SeqCode); order Methylomirabilales (SeqCode); family Methylomirabilaceae (SeqCode); genus Methylomirabilis (SeqCode); species Candidatus Methylomirabilis limnetica. The sequence goes on along the minus strand of NZ_NVQC01000008.1, from coordinate 40,007 downwards.
TGGTGATTCGGCTGGAACAGAACTATCGATCGACGCAGCGGATCTTACAGGGCGCGGGGGCTGTGGTGGCCCACAACAGCGATCGGAAGGGGAAGACCTTATGGACCGAAAACGAGGTCGGGGACACCATCGTACTCTACCGGGCCCTCGATGAAACCGATGAGGCCCTCTTCGCTGCCAGAACGATCCAGGGTCAGGTGGCCAATGACGCAACGCGGTACGACGACTACGCGATCTTCTACCGGACAAACGCGCAGTCTCGCGTCCTGGAAGAGGCCCTGCGTCAGGCCCTGATCCCGTATGTCATTGTGGGTGGGCTCCGCTTCTATGAACGGAAGGAGATCAAGGATCTCCTGGCCTATTTGCGCTGGGTGGTGAATCCCGCCGATAGCATCAGCTTCAAGCGGCTTGTGAATGCGCCGGCGCGCGGAATCGGACCGGCCACGATCGCCAAGCTCGAACTGTTGGCCATGCAAGGCAAGAGTACGATCTGGGAAGCGTGCCAACGCGCCGTACGCGAGAGACTGTTCAACGTCAAGCAACAGGCGGCCATGGAGGGATTGCTGCACCTTATTGAAGAGGTCAGGGCAAAATCCGCCTTCACCCAGATTCCAGATCTGATCGCAGAGCTGATCACCGCTTCCGGGTACGCTGAAGAGCTTCAGCGCGATGGAACGCCGGAGGACCAGAGCCGCCTGGAAAACCTGAAAGAGCTCGTTACTGCCGCCCAAGAGTTTGTGGAGCGCACCGCGGAAGGGGGGCTGCCGGCGTTTCTCGACTCCGTCGCCCTGATTAGTGACCTCGACGCGTATACTGAGGGCCGTGGCGCGGTCACGCTCATGACGCTCCATACGGCCAAGGGTCTCGAGTTTGAAACGGTCTTTATGGTCGGGCTGGAAGAAGGGATCTTCCCGCACGCCCTTGCCATGCCTGACGAGCGGGAGTTAGAGGAGGAACGCCGGCTCTGTTATGTTGGCATGACCAGGGCCAAGCGACGGCTCTACCTTGCGTCGGCACGACAGCGACGGCTCTACGGAAACAGTGGGTTTAACCTGCCATCACGGTTCCTGGATGAAATCCCACCCGAAGTTCTCCAGGTCCAAGATCCATGGGAATCCAGAGGCGCACCGCCCCCTGCCTTTCATGAACATCAACATAAACATCAAGAAGATGAGCCCTTTGTCGACCGTCTGTATCCCGGAGCCCGTATCCGGCACCCCGATTTCGGTATCGGGGTGATCCGGGAACGGAGTGGCAGCGGGGACGATTTGAAGGTCGTCGTGAGGTTCAATGGCGCCGGTGAAAAGAAGCTCATGGTCAAGTATGCCCAATTGCTACAGGCGTAGATGACCGCTTGCCACGCACGACACTAAATGCGAGAGGACTTGTACTATGGTAACTACTCAGGTAGATAGACTGAAGGCTGAAGGCTGTTAGGGGTAATCATGTGTGATCACACAAAACTTCGGGCATTTGAGTTGGCTGATGAAGTAGCAATATTGGTTTATCGGGTTGAACAGGAAGTCATAGAAACCGAGAAGGCCTTGAACGGCTTGATTCATGCCTTGCGAGATAATTCAGAGCCTTCAGCCTTCAGCCTTCAGCCTAAACACCTGAGTAGTTACGTACTATGAAGATCACGCTGAAGGAGGTCGAGCATGCGGCCAGGCTGGCCCGTTTGGAGCTCACCGCGGAGGAGAAGGAGCGGATGCAGGCTCAGCTAGACTCGATCCTGATCTACATCGACAAGCTGAATGAGCTAGACACGTCTGCTGTCGAGCCGACCTCTCACGTTCTGCCGATGACCAACGTCTTTCGCGAGGATGAGGTCACGCCTTCGCTCGCTCAGGAAGAGGTCCTGGTCAATGCGCCCGACCGACATGAGCTCTTCTTCCGAGTCCCGAGAATCCTGGAGGAGTAACGCCGTGGACCTCACTCAACTTACCATCCACGAGATGCAGGCCATGCTCGCTACGCGCGAAGTGAGCGCAACCGAGCTTGTCCGCTCGGTACTCGATCGGATCACGCGACTCGATGGACAGGTCGCGGCGTACACGACCCTGACTGAGGAAAGAGCCCTCGAGCAAGCCGGGACCGTCGATCGGCTGCTCGCCGTGGGCACTCCTCTCCCCCCGTTGGCCGGCATCCCGCTGGCGATTAAAGATGTCATCTGCACGAAAGGGGTACGGACCACCTGTGCATCGAAGATGCTGGAATCCTACGAGCCACCGTACGATGCGACGGTCATCCGGCGCCTCAAAGCGCAAGAGGCAGTCCTGCTGGGGAAGACGAACATGGACGAGTTCGCCATGGGCTCCTCGACGGAGAACTCGTCATTCTTCCGGACACGGAATCCCTGGGCGCTCGACCATGTTCCCGGTGGTTCATCGGGCGGCTCTGCCGCCGCGGTGGCGGCCGATCTGTGCGCCGCCGCGCTCGGCAGCGACACCGGTGGCTCGATCCGGCAGCCGGCGAGTTTCTGCGGCATTGCGGGTCTCAAGCCGACCTATGGCCGGGTCTCCCGATACGGCCTGGTGGCCTTCGCCTCATCACTCGACCAGATCGGACCCTTTGCTAAGGATATTCACGATTGCGCTATGTTGCTGCACGCGATCGCCGGACACGATCCCTGCGATTCGACCTCGGCGAATCTTCCCGTCCCAGACTATTCGTCCGCACTCACCGGAGACGTTCGAGGGGTGCGCATCGGTATTCCCGACGACTATTTTATTGAGGGGATGGACCCTGAGGTCGAGGCGGCTATCTGGACCGCAATCCGGACGCTGAAGGATCTGGGGGCCACGCAGGAAAAGGTCTTACTCCCTCACACGCCGTATGCCATCGCGACCTACTACATCGTGGCGACCGCTGAGGCCAGCAGCAACCTGGGCCGCTACGACGGGGTCAGATACGGGTACAGGACCACGCGGCCGACCGACTTGCTGGAGATGTACCAGAGGAGCCGTCGGGAGGGCTTTGGGCCGGAGGTCAAGCGCCGGATCATGCTCGGAACCTATGCGCTGTCGGCCGGCTACTACGATGCCTATTACCTTAAAGCCCAGAAGGTCCGAACGCTGATTCGGCGGGACTTTGAGCGGGCCTTCGAGCAGTGCGACGTGATCGCGACCCCTACCTCTCCGACGCCGCCGTTCAAGTTTGGCGAGAAAACCGAGGATCCGCTCCAGATGTACCTCTCGGATATCTTCACGATCTCGGTCAACCTGGCAGGCCTGCCTGGCATCTCGATCCCATGCGGGTTTACCAAGGCCGGGCTGCCAATCGGGCTTCAGCTTATCGGCAAGCCCTTCGACGAGGCGACAATCCTGAAGGTGGCGCACGCCTATGAGCAGGCAACCGACTGGCACCGCCGCAAACCCCCATTGTAAGATGGTGGCATCAGCGGTGAGACGACTCGCCATGGCGCTTACCTTGGCGCTCAGCCTACTACCATCCCTAGCCTCGGCCGCGAATAAGGACTTGGTGGTTTTGAACTCGGAGCGTTGGATCGACACCCTCAAGGGCACGGTCAAGAACGTCAGCGCCGCCCGGGCTGAAGATGTCGTCATCATCGTCCGGTTTTTTGGCCAACCACTGAGCCAGACCCCGTCGCAAAAAAGTAAGCCGGCCCCCCGGCAGGAGTTGGGCCAGCAGGCGGCAAAAGTTGTGGCGCTCGATCCTGGTCAGGAAGCATCCTTCGAGGTCGAGATCGCCGAGAAGCACCGTCCGGCAACCTCATGGAAGTTCGAGCCCCACGCGATCTGGCACACGCGGGTTCCGGCTCGTTCTGGGAGCCGCTAGCCAGATGCTCTACTTCGCCTACGGCTCGAACATGGAGCGGGTCCAACTCAAGCGGCTTTGCCCAACGGCGAAGTTTGTAGCCTCGGCGGTGCTCTCCGACTATGATCTCACCTTCTCCGGAAACTCCCCGATGTGGGGTGGCGGGATAGCAACCATCCGCGAGAAGCCAGGGAAACAGGTCGAAGGCGTGGTGTGGGAGATTAGTGAAGCGGAACGAAAAGCGTTGGATGAGTACGAAGGGTACCCCGGTCTGTATGTCCGAAAGGAGATCCAGGTACGGACCAACTCGGGCAAGGCCCTCGCAGCGTTTGCTTACATCATGGGGAATCCGGACCGCGAGACACCCCCCTCAAAACGATATAAACAGTTGCTGATCAGCGGCGCCGAGGAACACGGGCTGTCCGATGTGTACATTGACTTTCTTGAGTCAATCCGACCTCTCACGTAACGTAACTACTCAGGTATTTAGGCTGTAGGCTGAAGGCTGTTAGTCGTTGCGCATGGACCGAATCAAGGCACTTCGTCGGCCAGTTCAAAAGCTCTGAGCTTGGTATTGTCTCGCAGGGCGCGTCCCTACAGTCTAAAAGCCTACAGTCTATCTACCTGAGTAGTTACCACGTAACAAGGAATCCAAACATGGAACTCGAAACTCAAAACTCAAAACTCAAAACTAGGTATGAGGCGGTCATCGGGCTGGAGGTGCATGCCCAGCTCCTGACTAAGTCAAAGATTTTCTGCGGCTGCAGCACCGCCTTTGGCGCCCCGCCAAATAGCCATACCTGTCCGGTCTGCCTGGGGATGCCTGGCGCTTTGCCGGTCCTGAACAAACGGGTGGTGGAGTTCGCCATCAAGAGCGCGCTTGCCCTCGGGTGCGACATCGCTCCATCGTCCCGCTTCCACCGGAAGAATTACTTCTACCCAGACATGCCGAAGAACTACCAGATCTCTCAGTACGAACTTCCGCTGGCCCAACGTGGGACGGTCGCATTCCCGGTTGGCGGCGTGCTGACATCCATCCGAATACATCGTCTCCATCTCGAAGAGGACGTCGGCAAGCTGCTGCATGCTGGTACGTTGCAGGTCGCCGACTCCAGCTTGGTGGACTTTAACCGCAGCGGCGTGCCGTTGATGGAGATCGTCAGCGAACCCGACATCCGCAGCCCGGAACAGGCCGGAGAATATCTCCGGCAGCTCCGGGCTATCCTCGTGTACCTGGAGGTCTGCGACGGCAATATGGATGAAGGCAGCCTGCGCTGCGACGCCAACGTCTCGCTGCGCCTGACTGGGAGGGAGGAGCTGGGGGTCAAGGCTGAGGTCAAGAACATGAACTCCTTCAAGGGCGTCCAGAAGGCCTTAGCCTATGAGATCCAGCGACAGACCCGGATCCTCGAAGAAGGAGGAAGGATCGTCCAGGAGACACGGTTGTGGGACGCCGACCAGGAGCTGACCTTGCCGATGCGAAGCAAGGAACACGCTCATGACTATCGCTACTTTCTCGAGCCGGACCTGGTCCCGCTTGTCATCTCATCGCAGTGGATCGACGAGATCCGCGCGACTCTACCCGAACTACCGCAGCAGCGCCGCGATCGGTTTGCCCGGGAGTACGGGATCCCGGACTACGATGCCGCGGTCCTGACCGTCTCCAGGCCACTTGCCGACTACTACGAGGAGGTCGCACAGGCCTCCCACGAGCCAAAACTCGCCAGTAACTGGGTAATGGTGGAACTCTTAGGCCTCTTGAACAAGGATGGCCGTGGGATTATCGATAGTCCGATCCCGCCGGCGGAACTGACCGCACTCCTCACATTGCTTCTTAGTGGGACGATCAGCGGTAAGATTGCCAAGACTGTCTTCGAACAAATGTATCAAACCGGGAAGTCGGCTGAACTGATCGTCAAAGAGCAGGGACTGACCCAGATCTCGAACCAGGACGAGCTACTCCAGATTGTTGAGGAGGTGCTTGCCAAACACCCTGGACCGGTCGCCGACTATCGCAAAGGGAAGGTACAAAGCCTCACCTTCCTGGTTGGCATGGTGATGAAGTCCAGTCGCGGCAAGGCCAACCCACGGGTGGTGGGCGAGCTACTTCTCACGCGACTCAAGGGAGAGGAGCCTGGAGGGGACGGGTAAGGTGACAAGAAGAGGGCGGCGGTGGCTCCTCGGGTTGCTCCTGGTCTTTGGCGGGCTCGTCGTGGCGGTCCTCACAGGCCCGCTTCTGCTGGACCAGGAACGGTACCGAGCAATCCTCACCAGCCGAGCCAGTCAACTGCTGAACCGCACAGTGACCGCAGGCAGCTTGCGAGTACACCTCCTGCCGTCGCCCGGGGTGACTATCCGGGACTTGATTATTGGTGATCGTGCCCCGCGGTCTGAACCGTTCTTAGACGCGGAGCAACTTCATGTCGCGCTCAAGCTGCTTCCGCTCCTCAAGGGCGAAATCCAGATCAGGAGCATCCGCCTTGACCGGCCCCGCATCAGATTGGCCAGGGGGCCGGAGGGGTGGAATCTCGATGACTTGATTCGGCCAACCGCGCGAGGGGTAGCCGCCGAACCGCGCCGCACTGAAGGCGCGAGAGTAGGCAGAGGACAGCCTGCCCTGCCGATCTTGGTGGCAGGGGCACTGGCCGTTCGCCATGGAGCCCTCGTTCTCGAGAGCCCTCTCTACCCTCATGGACCGGCCAGGCTGGAGCTTAAGGATGTGAACCTGGACATCTCGGCGCCGGCTCCCCGCAGCCCCATCCGTATCCATGCCAGCGGACCCCTGCCTGGCAACGTATCCGGCTCGTTTGACCTGACCGGAAGCTTACAACCCTTTGAAGGCGATCGCCATCCGATTGAGGTGGAGTTTCACGCGCGAGGCATAGAGGCCGCACAGCTGGCTTCGTCACTCGGCTTACCACGCTCCTCTCCATCCGTCGCAGCGCTCAGCGGAACCTTCGATCTTGAGGGGAAGGCTGTTGGCGAGTGGCCGGTCCTCGATCTGCAGGCCGAAGCCAATCTGCAGCGTATCGGTGTGGCGCTTCCCCTCTTAAAGCATGCGGGGACAGGCGGAGAAGAGAACGGTAAGGCACCGGGGGACAAGGCGTGGCTGCGGGTAAAGGGGCGCTGGGGGGTCGATGGGCTTGACCTTCCACAGGTCAACCTGCTCTGGAAGGGCCAAGTCACTACTGGCCGCCTCCACCTCGCAATCCAGAAGTCGCCCCGCCTCCAGTTTTGGCTGGATACACCGAACCTCTCCATCGAACCAATTGTGGCCATAGTAACCGCGGCAGGCGCCGGAACGGATTCTTCCAGCTCTGCCGACACTCCGCGCCCCGCATCCCGTGCTTCAAATCCCTCCGTACCCCCCTTTGATAAAGGGGGGGTGGGGGGATTTCGCACTCAGTATTCCCCCGAAGTCGCCGGACTCCAGGTGGAGGGGCACCTACGCTCCGGCATTCTGCGTTGGGGGAAGCTGGTCATGACCACCGCAGAAGGCGACCTTCGCTATTGTTGCGGACTACTCACCATCGGTCGACTCCAAGGCGGCTTCTATGGCGGCACTCTGTCAGGCGACGCGGCGCTCTCCTTCAGTGGGCGGGCACCACATACAAGGGTCACCACGCATCTGGAGGGGGTCCAGATCGAACCATTACTGGATGCGATCCAGAAGCCGCAGTGGACCTTACGTGGGAGGATGACGCTGAACTCGAAGATAGAGCTCTCGGGGCAACTCGGACCTGGGGCGCTCGCCAGGGCCTCAGGTCAAACCGACATCACGCTGGCGAACGGCCGCGTCATCGGCTATGCACCCCTGGAACGGCTCTCCAAAACTGTCGATCCGTTCCTGAAGGGAACAGGCATCTCTTCTTCTGCTCTGAGTGAGTTCGATCTCCTAAGCGCCCACTGGACTCTCGACGGTGGAACTCTACGAACCAGGGATCTGACGCTACTTCGGGATGGGGCCAAGTTCTTTGCTGTCGGGAGCGTTAATCTGCTCACCCAGGCCCTGGATTTCGACGTGACAGCCAAGGTGGCGAAAACGACGATCGAGGCCAAGGTGCAGGGAACCTCGCCTGATCTGGTGGTCACCCCTCAAATGGGCCGCATCGAGGGGCGCATAAGAACGGACGTCGGCAAACTCCTGGGGGACGCTCGGAATAAGGACCTTGGGAAAGTGCTGCAGCAACTATTCAGCCGCTGAGGAGACAGATGCGACTGGGCATTGTCACTCCCTTTTATTTCCCCTCCGTCCGAGGTAATTCGATCACGGTCCAGCGTATCGAGTCGGGGGTGCGAGATCAGGGTGTGGTCGTCCGGGTCTGGTCCCTGGAGAATGAGATCTCGCCAGGCGAGATCCTGCAGGCACTGGAAGAATTCACACCTGATCTGGTCCATGGATTCCATGTCAGCTCCTCGGGGCAGATCGTGACGGACGCCGCGTTCCGGCTTGACATCCCCTCGATCCTCACCGTCACCGGAACTGATGTGAACACCGATCTCTTCGATCCTCACCGGAGGACAGGGGTCATGAATATTCTTCAACGGGCAACGCGTATCGTAGTCTTTCACGACGTTATGCGGGTCAAGCTCGTCGGAGAACTGCCCGAGGTAGAACACCGAATACGAGTGATCGGCCAGACGGTTCGCTGCCAGGAGACGCCATTCGATCTCCGACAGCACCTGGGTCTTCAGCCGGACGATCTGATCTTCTGCATCCCCTCAGGCATCCGGCGTATAAAAGATGTCACCTTCTGCCTGAAGCCACTTGACGCGCTCAGAATACGGTATCCCCAGGTCAAGGCCGTCTTCGTTGGACCGATCATTGAGGCGGCGGAAGGGGTCAGATTGCAGGAACTTCTGCGCGACTATCCATGGGCCTTCTACCTGGGGCCGGTACCTCACGAGCAGGTCTGCGCCATACTTACGTCCGTAGATGTGGTGATCAATACGTCGCTATCCGAAGGCGGCATGGCCAATAGCATCCTGGAGGCGATGAGTTGCGGGCGAGCCGTCCTGGCAAGGGACATCGAGGGGAATCGATCGGTAGTGCAAGATGGGGTCGATGGGCTGCTCTTCGATTCGGAGGCGGAGTTCGCCCGCAAGGCTGAGCGGTTGATCAGCGAACCTCGCCTCCGCTACGCGCTAGGGAAGAGCGGGAAGGAGAAGATCGAGCGAGAGTTCTCCAGGGAACGGGAGATTCAGAACTATCTCCAACTGTATCAAGAGGCGATCGGCGCCTGCCCGCGCAGAAGGTAGAAGACCCATCATGGATATCCACGTCCTCGAACTGTTCTGCGGAATCGTCGAAACAGGAAGCTTCTCGAAGGCAGCCAAGGCGGCCTACCTGACCCAGCCCACGGTTAGTGGCCACATCAAGAAACTGGAAGGAGAGGCGGGAGTCCGGCTCCTAGATCGCCTCGGACACCGGGCCACCCCAACAAAGGCTGGCAACCTGCTGTATCGCTATGCCAAGCGGATCCTGGCTCTCCGCCAGGAAGCCCAACAGGCCCTCGACGAGCTCAAGGGAGGGCTGAAGGGAGAACTGATGCTCGGCGCCAGCAGCATCCCTGGCGGCTATCTACTGCCGCCCCTGATCGGACGGTTCAGAGCCCAGTACCCGGACATCTCTGTCGTCCTCAAGGTCTCTGACTCGAAAGAGATCATCGAGGCAGTAATCGACGGCGCGTATGAGGTCGGCGCCGTTGGCGCACAATTCGACGATGGCAGGCTTGAGTACCAGAAATTTGCCGAAGACGAGATGGTCTTAGTCGTACCACCCACGCACCCCTGGGCGTCCCGGAGCAGCGTTAAGGCAAGCGAGCTGCCGACCCAGCCATTTCTCATTCGGGAGCGAGGCTCTGGAACGCGCAAGATTATGGAGCAGGCCCTGGAGCAGCACAATCTATCGATGGGCGCCTTCAGGGTGATCGGGGAGATGGGAAGTAACGAGGCGATCCGGCAAGCGGTCAAAACGGGCGGCGGTATCGCTATTATCTCAAGGCTCGCGGTCGCGAGCGACATCAGGCACCACGAACTCAACGCTATTCCCGTCGCAGGCCTGAAGCTGACCAGAGAGTTCTACCTCATCACCCACCGCCACCGCTCACGCTCACCCATCTGCAACGCCTTTCTCAAATTCATCGGCGCCCCCGCCCCTCCGCACGCTTCCCCTCATCTCTGATTCCGCTTTCACTTACCCCTCCTCCAACCCTGGTACTTTCTCTGTCCAGACCCTCACGAGGTATTTAGCCAATGGCTACCGGACGTTCTGGGGCGATATCGGCAACCTCTATAACTGCTGTGCAGACCTTCAATCGCTCTGGCACCTTTGGAAGAGGAGCCGAAAGTAGCTCGCAGCAGTCAGCGGTCAGGTGTCGGATTCAGGTACAAACAGGAGACGTACCGGTAAGGGCTGATAGCTGATAGCTGAACGTTTCTTTCAATTTTAGTGCGCCTCGTGCGTCCCCAACAGTTCAGCCACCTTAGTATGCCCGTGAGTAGAGGCGTACATCCAGGCCGTCTGGTGATTATGATCCTCCGCCTTCACGTCAGCGCCATGAGTGAGAAGTGCCTCTACGCTCCCGGCATGCCCATTCCCAGACGCCAGCATCAGGGCGGTCGCGCCATTACCCGCCTTGGCATTCACATCGGCACCTTTATTCAGTAGCAGTTCCACAACCCCGGCATACCCATACTCAGATGCATACACCAGGGCGGTAGCGCCATTACCCGCCTTGGCATTCACATCGGCACCTTTATTCAGTAGCAGTTCCACAACCCCGGCATACCCGTGCTTGGACGCATGCATCAGGGGTGTTCCGCCATTCTGATCCCTTGTGTTTGCATCAGCGCCTTTATTCAGCAGCAGCTCCACAACCGGAGCATGCTCGTACCAGGACGCTCGCATCAGGGAAGTCCAGCCCTCGCGATCCCTCGCGTTGACATCAGCCCCTTTATTCAGCAGCAGTTCCACAACCCCGGCATACCCGTGCTTGGACGCATGCATCAGGGCTATCCCGCCATCTTCATTCCTCACATACACATCAGCCCCTTTATTCAGCAGCAGCTCGACAATCGGGGCATGCCCTCTCCAAGACGCATATATCAACACCAAAGAGCCTTTATTATCCCTTACATGCACATCGGCGCCTTTATTCAGGAGCAGCTCCACAACCGGAGTATACCCGTGCCAGGACGCATGTATCAGGGCCGTCCAGCCATCTGCATCTCTCGCGTTCACATCAGCGCCTTCAGCCAGCAGGCGCTTGACTTTTTCAATGTCTCCGGACTTCGACGCCTCAATGAGCCTATCGGCAGGCTTCTCACCTCCCCCACCAAATAATGAGCCAAAGAGACCCATCGTACCTCCTTTCAGATCTTACACCTCAGGTCGTTCATCTTATGCGACAAGCAGCCGCATGTGGTGCCATCCATCCTGATTGCGTTTACCGAAAGGGATGATCCTCGCACCGTTTAACGCAAAAAACGCAATCGACGCGACGGACGCAATAGACCTTTTCTCAGTGCTTCGCGTGCTTCTCCAGCAGTTCAACAACGCTGTCACACCCATTCCTCGTTGCATACATGAGGGCCGTCCCACCATCGCTAGACGTGACGTTCATATCAGCGCCTTTACTCAGCAGTATCTCTACTACCCCGGCATTCCCACCCGCAGACGCATACATCAGGGCCGTTACGCTATTAATATCCCTCACATTCACGTCGGCGCCTTTATCGAGCAGCAGCTCTGCAACCCTGGGACGCCCATTCGTGGACGCACGCATCAGGACCGTCTCACCATTTTTATTGCTTGCATTCACGTCAGCGCCATGTTTTAGCAGCAGCTCTACAGCCTTGGTGTGCCCACCCTCAGCCGCACGCATCAGGGCGGTCCAGCCATTTTTATTGCTTGCATTCACGTCGGCACCTTGTTTGATCAGCAGCTCTGCAATCCTGGTATGCCCTTCCCCGGACGCGAACATCAGGACCGTCCCGCCATTATTAGCCATGGCGTGGGCATCAGCGCCCTTATTGAGCAGCAGCTCTGCAACCTCGGTATGCCCTTTCTCAGATGCATGCAGAAGCGCCGTAAAGCCATCCTGATCGTTCGTGTTCACATCAGCGCCCTTATTGAGCAGCAGCTCTACGATTCCGGCATGCCCATGCCACGACGCATGTATCAGGGCGGTCCCGCCATTATTAGCCATGGCGCCCACAGCAGCGCCATTATTGAGCAGCAGCGCCGCAACCTCGGTATGCCCATGCCAGGACGCATGCATCAGGGCGGTCCAGCCCTCTTGATCCATCGCGCTTGCATCTGCGCCTTCAGCTAACAGACTTTTGACTTTTCCGCTGGCTCCAGATTTGGACGCCTCGATGAGCTTACGACCAAGCCCCCCACCACCCTCAAATAGTGAGCCAAGGAAACCCATGCACCCTCCCTTCTTAGAAAATAGCTGGCAGCAGTCAGCACCAAGCTGAAGGCCGAAGGTAAATAGACTGAAGGCGGAAGATTGTGAGGATCCTTCAGTCTTCAGCCTATACTCCTATCCCTTGACCGCTGATAGCCAATCGCTGCTTTTAATCTTACTGTGCCCCGTACTTCTTCAACAGTTCCAACACCTTAGCGTGCCCATTCAAAGTTGCGCGCTCCAAGGCCGTCCCGCCATCGGAATCCCACATGTTCAGGTCCGCACCTCGATTGAGCAGGAGCTCTGCAACCCCGATATGCCCATGCGCAGCGGCATGTATCAGCGCCGTCCCGCCATGTTGATCTCGCGCGTTCTGATCCGTGCCTCTATTTAGCAGGAGCTCTGCAACCCCGGTATGTCCATGCGCAGCGGCCCGTATCAGCGCCGTCCTGTTGTATTGATCTCGTACGTTCAGATCCGCGCCTCGATTGATCAGGAGATCTGCAACCCCGGTATGTCCATGCGCAGCGGCATGTATCAGCGCCGTCCCGCCATGCTGATCCAGCGCGTTCAGGTCCGCGCCTCGATTGAGCAGGAGATCTGCAATCCTGGTATGTCCGTTCAACGACGCGCGTATGAGGGCTGTACAACCAAATTTGTCCCTCGCATCCACAACCGCCCCGTTATTGAGTAACATCTCTATCACTCCGAAACGGCCATTCCATGCCGCACGCATCAGCGCGCTAAAGCTGTCTTTATCCTTTACGTCAACTTGAGCACCTTTACTAAGAAGCATCTCCACCACTCGAGCGTGTTCTTTCCAAGCCGCCCGTATCAGCGCCGTCCCCCCATTCTTATCCTGCGCGTTCACATCAGCGCCACGGTCGAGCAGCGCTTCGACAACCGCGAGATGTCCGACCCACGACGCATGTATCAGGGCTGTCCAGCCATCCCTATCTATCGCGTTCGCATCAGCGCCTTCAGCTAACAGGCTCTTGACTTTTTCGGTGTCTCCAGATTTGGACGCCTCGATGAGCTTGCTGCCAAGTTTCCCACCACCCCCAAATAATGAGCTAAGGAAACCCATACAACCTCCTTTTAGACCTCATACCCCAGCCCGTCCATCTCGTCCAGCACAGCGGTCGAGGCCGATCCATTGCCAGGACGACGGATTCGAGGCGGCCGTCCTACACCTTGAGGCCATCTAGATAAGGCCTGCGAGAGTAAAGCGCATAGCCCAATTAGAGATTTCATTATTTGGGAAGCCCGGGGTCTTGTTCTTAGTGCGCCCCGTGTCTCTCCAGTAGTTTGGCAATCTTGGAAAGCTTATTGCGCGACGCATACATCCAGGCTGTTGCATGCATATTATCTTCCGCATTCACATCAATGCCTTTGTTGATCAGCAGCTCTGCAACTCTGGTATGCTCATGCCAAGTCGCACGTATCAGGGCGGTCCCGTTGCTATTGTCCCTCGCGTTCACATCAGCGCCCTGATTGAGCAGCAACCCCACAATCCCGGCGTGCCCATACCAGGATGCGCGTAGGAGGGCAGTTGCGCCATCACCAGCTCTGGCCTCCACATCAACACCTTTATTTAGCAGCACCCCCACAACGTCGGCGTGCCCTTTCTCGGACGCACGCATCAGAGCAGTGACTCTATTCGTAGTCTTCGCGTTCACGTCAGCGCCGTGATTGAGCAGCAACTCAGCAACCTTGGCGTGCCCACGCCAGGACGTAAGAATCAGGGCTGTCCAGCCATCTTTATCCCGCGCATTCACGTCAACGCCTTTAGCTAGCAACAGTTCTGCAACCTTGGCGTGCCCATGCTCTGACGCTAGCAACAGGGCCGTGCCGCCATCTTTATTACTTACGTTCACGTCAGCGCCATGAGCGAGCAACAGCTCTGTAACCCCGGCGTGCCCATGCTCGGACGCTTGCATTAAGGCCGTGACGCCATCTTTATTCCTTGCGTTCACGTCAGCGCCTTCGGCGAGCAGGCTCTTGACTGTTTCGGTGTCTCCAGATTTAGACGCCTCGATAAGCTTGTGACCACCCTTCCCGCCGCCCTCAAATAATGAGCTAAGGAAACTCATACGACCTCCTTTCACCTCCCGCATCCCAGCCCGTCCATCTCGTCCAGCAAACGGCTGCGGTCGATCCCATACCAGGACACCGGATCAGAGACGGCCGCCTCACGTCTTGAGACCTTATCGATGGAGCCTGCGCGGGATGCGCGCATCGCCCAATTGAGGCATTGTCATGGGTGACACCGACGTCTTGCCCCTAGCGTGCCTTACGGCTCTCCAGCATATCAACAATGTTTTGATGCCCATTCCCAGCCGCATACGACTCAGCCGTCCAATCCCTTCGATCCTTCGCGCTCACCTCGGCGCCGTTATTGAGCAGCAGTTCCACGACCACGAAACGCCCATACCAGGAGGCATGCATCATGGCCGTCCCGCCATCATTGGCCGTTGCGTTTACGTCAGCGCCGCCATTAAGCAGCAGCTTCACAATTCCGATATACCCTTCCGAAGCCGTACGCATCAGGGCCGTCCAGCCCTCTTTATCCTTCGCGTTCACCTCAGCGCCTTTCTTAAGCAGCAGATCGACAATCCCGGTATGCCCTTCTGCAGACGTACGTATCAGAGCTGTCCCGCCATCATTCGCCTTCGCGTTCACCTCAGCGCCGTTCTTAAGCAGCAGATCGACAATCTCGGTATGCCCTTCTGTAGACGCGATGATCAGGAGCGTCCCGCCATTATTAGTCCTGGCGTTCACGTCAGCGCCGTTCTTGAGCAGCAGCTCTATAACCCCGATGTGCCCATTCTCGGACGCATACATCATGGCCGTCCAGCCATGTTTATCGCCTAAGTTCACATCAGCGCCCTTATGAAGCAGCAACCCCGCAATCCCTGTATGCCCATTCCAGGAGGTATGCATCAAGGCCGTCCAGCCATTGTTGTCAATCACGTTCACATCGGCGTCTTGATTGAGCAGCAGCTCTACAACCCCGGCGTGCCCGTGCCTGGAGGCATGCATCAAGGCTGTCCAGCCCTCCCTATCCCTTGTGTTCACGTCAGTGCCTTCAGCTAACAGGCTCTTGACTTTTTCGGTGTCTCCAGATTTGGACGCCTCGATGAGCCCAAGTTTCCCACCACCCCCAAATAATGAGCCTAAGAAACCCATATAGCCTCCTTTTAAATACTACACCCCAGTGCGTCCATCTCGTCCAGTAAGCAGCTTCAGCCGATCCTTGCCAGAACACCGGATTCGAGGCAACCGTTCCACACCTTGAGACCCTCTAGATAGGGCCCGCGAGAGTCAGGAGCATCGCCCGATTTAGAAAGTTCAATGCGCGAAACCAGGCGTCGTGTTCTTAGGACGCCCCGTGCCTCTTCAGCAGTTCAGCAACCGTAGAATGCCTATTCCCAGACGCACGCAGCAGGGCCGTCCCACCGGTATCATCCTTCACGTTCACCTCAGCGCCTTGATTGAGCAGCATGACCGTAACCCTGAAATGCCCTTTCTCGGACGCACGCATCAGGGCCGTCCAGCCATGCTCGTCCCTCGCGTTCACCTCAGCGCCTTGACTGAGCAGCAACCCTACAGTCTCGGAATGCCTTTTCTCAGACGCACGCATCAGGGCCGTCCCGCCACTATTATTCCTCACGTTCACCTCGGCGCCTTTTTTGAGCAGTAGATCTGCAACCTCGGTATGGCCATGCCAAGACGCACGCATCAGGGCCGTCCAGCCATCTTTATCCGTCGCGTTCACCTCGGCGCCTTGATTGAGTAACACCTCTGCAACCCCGGTACGCCCATTTCCAGACGCATGCATCAGGGCGGTCCAGCCATGCTTGTCCCTCGCGTTCACCTCGGCGCCTTGATTGAGCAGTAGCTCTGTAACCCCGATACGCCCATGCCCAGACGAACGCATCAGGGCGGTCCAGCCATGTTTTTCGCCCACGTTCACCTCGGCGCCTTTTTTGAGCAGTAGATCTGCAACCTCGGTATGGCCATGCCAAGACGCCCGCATCAGGGCGGTCCAGCCATCTTTATCCGTCGCGTTCACCTCGGCGCCTTGATTGAGTAACAGCTCTGTAACCCCGACATGCCCATGCCAAGACGCATGCATCAAGGCCGTCCAGTAATGTTTATCCCTCGCGTTCGTATCAGCGCTTGCAGCTAACAGGCTCTTGACTGTTTTGGTGCCTCCTGATTTAGAGGCCTCGATGAGCTTCCTGCCGGACTTCCCACCACACTTAAATAATGAGCTAATGAAACCCATATCACCTCGCTTCAGGCCTCACACCCCGCCCGTCTATCGGACCGATGAGGAGTTTCGTTGTGACCCTTATCTATCTCGTAGAGATCGTGGACATCGAGTATAACCACGTTCGCCTACCGCTTTCGAAGCTGTGAGCCACGGCAATGTTCGGGTTACTTTCAGATAATGGTAGAGAGCTACGCAGCGTATACGCCTTTATACTACGCCCTGTGAAAACGAAGAAATACAAAATACGTAATCGCAACAATTCCCGAAGTCAAGAGGTAGATCATCGGGTAGCCGAACTGCTCTGCGACCATTCCGAATATGAACGACGCCAGGGCGTTGCCCAACAACATTGCGGTAGTGAACGCGCCAATGGAGCGTCCGCGCTCCTCCGAGTCTGCGAGGTCGATTGCGTAGGCACTCAGGGCTGGGAAAAGTAAGCCGTGAGCCATTCCCGTTAGCGTCCCAACCAGCAGCAGACCAACAGGAGAGACGAGCCAGACAAGGCCTAGCGTGCCGGATCCCATGAGCAGTAGGGAGGGAAGGATGACGCGCTGACGCCCCCATCTATCAGACAGTCTGCCACAGGTCAACCGGATGCCGATCGCAGCCACGCTGTACGCGACGTAGAACCCACCGATACGCGACAACCCAGCCTGCATCGCATAGGTCGGTAGGAATACGAACACCGTCCCAGAGACCAAACCGAACACCAGCGTGAGGAGAATTGGAGGAAGGATACGCGCTGATGGGATCAGGAAAGAGGGGCCGGAAGAGACAGCTTTGAGGGGCGTCGCTGAGAGATTACGGAACGCCAGGCTTGTCAGAAGACAGCCCGCCGCGGCCACAGCGGCGGCTAAGAAGAAAGCCGAGTACCCCGCACGATGGATCACGATCTCCCCGAGGGCGGGAGAGAGAGCGATCGTAATGAGTCCGGAGATGCCGAAAAGCCCCACCGCCTCCCCGCGACGGTGCGACGGAACGATTTCAGCCACCAGGGTCAGATTGGCGATATAGAAGGTGGAGTACCCGATACCTTGCAGGATGCGAAAGAAAATAAATCGCGCATCCATTTGCGTCGAGAAGGCAAAGCCGACCGAGGCCAGCAACCCTAATGCCGATCCCAGCAGGAGGAATCGCTTGCGCCCGAAGCGATCAACGAAGGCGCCTGCCAGCGGCTGCCAAAGAATAGCCGTCAGACTGTAGCTCCCCATGATCCAACCGATCTGCGATTCGGTCCCCCCGAGGGTCTTGATGTAAAGGGGAAGTAAGCTGAAGGCATTGAGACTGGCGAAAAAGAAAAAATTGGCAAGGGAGGCAACGAAGAAATTAAAGCTGGAAATCGTTTCGTCGATAGAGCTCTCTCGCCCCCGATGGGTTGAGCCTGACAGGATTATGGGTTCTCTCTCGCCTGGTCGATCCATGTGTGCAAGATCAGCTCGAGAGCGAGACCCGATAAGAGCGCCTAAACGCAACGAAATACCCCATTGCGCTCTCATGCGCCTTGGCAGGTCGGCGTATTTTTCTGCTTGTGTACCGCCGGCATCTATCGTATACATACGTCGAGTCACGATTGTCCGCTCGCCAGATTGAGCTACTGACCAGGGCATAAGGATAGCCAGATGTTCCTGGATCGACGTTGCCGGCGGAAAGATCTGGTTCTTTCATCATAACCCCACGTTAACGCTTGGTTATCCAAAAGGAGGGATGCGTTATGACAACCACTGCGTATGTCCTGATCGAAGGCGCGTCGGAGCAGACGGCCACTATTGTGAAAGCGCTACAGAAGATAAAAGGGGTCAAGTCGGCTCACGCCGTGACCGGACCCTACGATGTGATCGCGTGCGTTGAAGCAACTGACATCGGCACGGTCGGGGCGGTTGTCCTCTCGAAAATCCGCACCTTGAAGGGTGTCACAAGGACCGTGACCTGCGTCGCCGTCTAAGGCAAGCACACACTAAAGTGTCATTGCGAGCGACTGAAAGGAGCGCGGCAATCTCGCTTCTCTCGCATGGATCACAATAAGATTGCTTCGTCACTTTGCTCCTCGCAATGACCATACAGGAATATTGAGCGCGTGTAGCCTGGATAAGCCGCGGCGAATCGTTCCCCCCAATCTTGCAGGCGCTCACCCCTTACCAGACCCGGCGAAGCTCATCGCCAAATAGATCAGGGTTCGGACCATGGCCCCGGTTGCCCCCTTCACCTGATACCCGTTCTCCTTCTCGGTTTGCGCGGTCCCGGCGATGTCCAGGTGAACCCATGGGGTTTTGCCGATAAAGTTCGCCAGAAGCTTCGCGCCGGTAATCGGCCCGGCCTTTCGCCCGCCGACATTCTTCATATCTGCGTAGTCGCTCTTGATCTGTTCGGCATACTCATCATCCATGGGCAGTTCCCAAATCTTCTCACCGGCCGCCTCGCTCGCCTCCTTCACCTGCCGCAGCAGTTCGGCGTCATTGGTAAAGGCACCCGTCCGTACTGCCCCAAGGGCGATGACAACCGCGCCAGTGAGTGTGGCCACATCAACGAGATGGGTAAGGTCTCTGTCGCAGGCGTAACAGAGAGCATCCGCCAGGATTAGCCGCCCTTCAGCGTCGGTATTGATGACCTCAATCGTCTTGCCGTTCATGGCCTTGACGATATCGCCAGGGCGCTGGGCTGTCCCGCTTGGAAGGTTCTCTACCGCCGGCACGATAGCCGTCACATTCACTGGGAGCTTCAGTTCCGCAATCCCTTTGATAGCTGCTAGGACCGCCGCCCCGCCAGCCATGTCACCCTTCATCGCCTCCATCCCCTCGCTCGGCTTGATCGAGATGCCTCCAGAATCGAAGGTCACCCCCTTACCCACCAGGCCGAGACGCGGACCCGTCCCCTTCCCTTTTCTCCCCTTGTAGCTCACCTCGATGAGCTTCGGGAGCTCCTGGCTGCCCTGAGCCACCCCAAGAAGCGCCCCCATGCCAAGCTTCTTCATGTCGGCGCGCTCCAGGATCTTGATGGTGAGACCCAACCCGCTCGCCATCTTCTTAGCCCGTGTCGCAAGTTCAGAGGGGGTCAGGATGTTCCCCGGCTCATTCACCAAGTCACGGGCAAAGCTCACAGCCTCGGCCAGTATCCGGCCGCGACGCACCCCCTCCTCCATTGCTGGAACCTTGGCCCTGTCGCACTCCAGCAGCGTCAGCTTTTGGACGACCTTCTGCCCGTTCTCCTCCGGCTTCTTATATCTGTCAAACCGGTAGAGGCCCAACAATGCCCCCTCCGTCACGGCGCACGCCGCCTGATCTGCCTGCAGGCCACCGATACCGGCGCCGTGGACGATGGATGCCACCTTTCGCACCCCAACCGCACGCAGTTGGCGCATCGCCTCCGCCGAGGCCGAGCGTACACGATCGAGGGTGAACTCCTCTTGCTTGCCCAGCCCGATCACCAGTACCTGGACGACCGGAAGCTGCCCAAAGGTATGCAGCAGGAGCCGTTCATGCAGTTTGCCTTTGAACTCCTGGCGACGGATGGCGGCGGTGATGGACCCTCCAAGCGCTTGGTCCACTGCTCCTGTCGCCCCGCCAGGATGCCCTACCCCCTCGAAGAGATTCACGATAAGCGCGTCTCCTTCATAGGAGAGTAGATCCTGTGTCCTGATCTCTACCTTCACTCGATCACTCCTTTCAAATGCCACGCCCACGTCAGAGTCACACATACTGGAGGAATGGCGGCTACCACCCCTCCCTCTCGTAATGCGGCTGTTAGCTATCAGCTATCAACAGCCATACCGAAACGTGCTGAAGGGCTGGTCGCTGAA
Source organism: Candidatus Methylomirabilis limnetica (assembly GCF_003044035.1). NCBI lineage: Bacteria > Methylomirabilota (SeqCode) > Methylomirabilia (SeqCode) > Methylomirabilales (SeqCode) > Methylomirabilaceae (SeqCode) > Methylomirabilis (SeqCode) > Candidatus Methylomirabilis limnetica. The sequence continues at coordinate 19,744 of NZ_NVQC01000008.1, read as the reverse complement.
AGCTAAGCCTGCCATACATGACCATTACGACAAACCGATCAGCTCATCCACACGCGGATCCCAGGCCTTGAACGGATCCTTACATAGGATGGTACGCTGATACCGATCGTTCAGCTTCAGGTAACTCCAGCCCACATCATATGACTTGTTCCTCTCTGTCGCGTATTTGATAAAATCGCTTCGCACCTTGGCCCTGGTCGTCTGCGGCGGCGTCGTCATGGCCGTCTCGATCTCACCCTCTGTGATCACCCGATCGATCAGCCCACCCTGCAGCATGAGGTAGTACAGTCCGCGGGTTCGCTTAATGTCATGGTACTGCAGGTCCAGCATGAAGACGCGCTGGTCATCGAAAGAGCAGCCCTTGCGGTTGATATAGGAGGTGATGAGCGCGTGCTTGATGACCCAGTCGAGCTCGCGGTGCAGCGTCATCGGGTCAAGAGCGAGCTGGTCCAGGACATACTGCCACCTTTCCAGGAGGTCGGTCACCTGGGGACTCCGTTCCCGGTCCTGGTAGTACTCGCGGGCAAGGTCCAGGTACTCGCGCTGGATCTCGACGGCCGAGAACTCCTTGCCACGCTTGAGCCGCACGCGGCGCCGGCAGGTCACGTCGTGGGAGATCTCCTTGATGGCCCGCACGGGGTCCTCGAGGGTAAGGTCGCGCTTGATGAAGCCGTCCTCTATCATGGCCAGGACAATGGCGGTCGTCCCGACCTTCAGGTAGGTCGCGACCTCCGACATGTTGGAGTCGCCGACGATGACGTGCAGGCGGCGGTACTTCTCCTCGTCGGCGTGGGGCTCATCGCGGGTGTTGATGATACCGCGTGAACTGGTCGTCGCACCCGATATCTCCTGATAGATGTGCTGCGCCCGCTGTGAGATATAGTAGTGGTTCCCCATTCGCGTTCGGAGTACCTTACCTGCGCCCGCGAATACCTGGCGCGTGACGAAGAATGGGATCAATTGCTCTGCGAGCTTGTGGAAGCTCACATCGCGCTGCACCAGGTAGTTCTCGTGACAGCCGTACGTATTCCCGACCGAGTCGGTATTATTCTTGAAGATGTAGATATCGCAGTAGATGCCGTTTTCGCGGAGCTTCTGTTCGGCACCCAGTAGCAACTCCTCCACGATCCGCTCGCCCGCTTTGTCGTGGATAACCAAGTCCCGCGAGTTATCGCACTCTGGGGTCGCGTACTCAGGGTGACAGCCGGTATCCTGATAGAGGCGCGCGCCGTTTCTCAGGAAGTCATTTGTCCCGCGCTGGCGTGACACCACCTTCTCAAAGAGATAGCCCAAGGCGCTTTCAACCGACAAGCTCACCCGTCCCCCGCCCGAGGAGGAGATCAGACCGTATTCGCTCTCCAGCCCAAGGATACGTTCTTGCATTGCAATTGCTCCAATTCGATCCTATCGGAAGGGCCTGCGATGGTCAATCGAATTTGGCCAGGAGAAGCTAGGGGGAGGACTTTCGGTAATGACGCGAGGGGAGCGAGAATGACGTAGAGTATAGGATGCCCATCAAGTACTAATCGGTATTCGTGAGGATAGCCATGAGATCGTTGTGGGAAAGACGACGGAACTTCCGACCGATCCGACTGCGCTCCAGAACCGCCACCTCCAGGCTCTGCGGCTTGACCTTCGCACTGCTCACGGCTTCTAGCGCCTGCGTAGCCAGCCTCAGAGCAGCCTTCTGATCAAGCCCTGCTTCGTAGCTGTCTTTCAGGTGCAGCCGGAGCTCTTCGGCTTGCCCCCCGATCGCGGCAAACCCCTTCTCGTCGCCGATGCTACCGTCGAAGGCAATCCGGTACACCTCGTTGGGGAGCCCTCCATCGGCCACCTCCACCACCAGGATCTCCACCTCCAGCGGCTTCATGGCTTCGCTGAAGACATTCCCGATGGTTTGAGAGTAGGCATTGGCGAGCGACTTGGCCGTTACATCTTCCCGATCATAGGCGAAGCCCTTCATATCCGCATAGCGAATCCCCGCCTTGCGCAGATTCTCGAACTCGCTGTACCTCCCGGCGCCGGCAAAGGCGATCCGATCGTAAATCTCGGAGATCTTGTTGAGCGAGGCGCTGGGGTTCTCGGCCATCAGCAGCATTCCGTCAGCATACTCTAAAACGATAATCGACTTCCCTTTGGCGATACCCTTCCGGGCGTACTCCGCCTTATCCTGCATCATCTGCTCTGGCGAAACATAATAGGGAAGCGCCATCAGCTTATGCTCCTCGCTCGACTTCCCTGCGGCGATCTATGATAGCCTGGCAGATCTCCCTGATGCGGGCCTCCGGCACATCCTGCAGGCCCGTCATGACAGCCAGCTTGACCGTAGGAAACACTCCACGAACAAAGTCCGGACCACCGGTCCCGACATCCTCCTCTGCTGCGTCAATCAGCGCCTCCAGCCCGACTGCTATCGCCTCCTCCTCGGTCAAATCGGTCCGATAGAGCTTCTTCATGGTGGAACGGGCATCTTTCCCGCCGGAGCCTGTGGCATAGTAATCTGTTTCCTCGTACCTGCCGCCTGTCACGTCGTATTTGAAGATCTTGCCCTTACCGCCTCTTACGTCGTAACCGACAAAGATAGGGATCACCACCAGTCCTTGCATCGCCATCGGGAGGTTGGCCTTGACCATCTGCGATAACTTATTCGCCTTTCCCTCCAACGAAAGTGTCACACCCTCCAGCTTTTCATAGTGGCTGAGTTCAACTTCAAACAGTTTGGCCATCTCGATGCATGGACCGGCGACGCCCGCAATGGCGATGGCTGAGTGGTCATCCGCCTTGAACACCTTCTCGATTCGTCGCGACGAGATCTGGAAACCCTCGGTCGCCCGCCGATCTCCAGCGATGATCGCCCCATCCCGGTACTTCAGGGCCAGGATGGTGGTTCCGTGAGGGCTCTCCTTCAGCTCCCGGTTCTCGGCTTGCGAAAGTCCTTCTAGCTTGATCTGCATCTGTGGTAGAAGATCCGACCGACTCTGCCGAAGCAGGTCAAAAAAGCTCGATCCAGGATCCATAAAGTCGGCAAGTAAGGGCATCAGTATCCATCAATGGAGCGCGTTTGCGTTAGACCGCGATGTTCTCCAATAACTCCGCGGCAGTATCAGAGCGTTCCAGTACCTCGGCCGTCAACTTCTGCGTGCCCCTCAACGGATCGACCATGGGAACTCGTTTTACCGAAGCCTCTCCGGTATCAAAAACGACCGAACTCCAGCTCGTCCCATAGACCTCGTCGGGATACTTCTGGAGGCACATCCCGCGGAAGTAGGCCCGGGTATCCGGAGGAGGGGTCTTCATGGCGAGGAGAATCTCCTCGTCGGTGACGATCCGCTCAACATATCCCTGGCGCTCGAGGGTAAAGTAGAGTCCCTTGTCCCGACGGAGATCATGGTACTGCAGGTCCAGCATGAAGACGCGATGGTCATCGAAAGAGCAGCCCTTGCGGTTGATGTAGGAGGTGATGAGCGCGTGCTTGATGACCCAGTCGAGCTCGCGGTGCAGGGTCATCGGGTCAAGAGCGAGCTGGTCCAGGACATGCTGCCACCTTTCCAGGAGGTCGGCCACCTGGGGACTCCGTTCCCGGTCCTGGTAGTACTCGCGGGCAAGGTCCAGGTACTCGCGCTGGATCTCGATGGCTGAGAACTCCTTGCCGCGCTTCAGCCGCACGCGGCGCCGGCAGGTCACGTCGTGGGAGATCTCCTTGATGGCCCGCACGGGGTCCTCGAGGGTAAGGTCGCGCTTGATGAAGCCGTCCTCTATCATGGCCAGGACAATGGCGGTCGTCCCGACCTTCAGGTAGGTCGCGACCTCCGACATGTTGGAGTCGCCGACGATGACGTGCAGGCGGCGGTACTTCTCCTCGTCGGCGTGGGGCTCATCGCGGGTGTTGATGATTGGCCGCTTAGCCATGGTGTCGAGGCCGATAAAGCTTTCAAAGAAATCGGCCCGTTGAGAGATCTGGTAGTGACAAGGGTCAGCGCCATTTTCGGCCCCGGCCTTGCCCGCGCCCGCAAAGATCAGACGGGTCACTAAGAAAGGAGCAAATCCCTGGACGATCTGGTCGAAGGGAACCCGCCGCTCCATCAAGTAGTTCTCGTGATGGCCGTAACTATTCCCTTTTCCGTCGCTATTATTCTTATAGATGACGATCCGCTGCCGCTCCGGAAGGGTCAGGTTGGCTGAGGCCAGGCACAATTCGAAGATCCGCTCGCCGGCCTTCTCGTAACAGACCAGATCTCGGGCGTTGGTACATTCCGGCGTGGAGTATTCGGGATGGGCCCCGTCAACATAGAGACGGCCGCCGTTTCGAAGTGGCTTGTTGATGGTCCGATTATCCGCCTGGCTTGGCCTTTCGTGATCCCCACTTACCTCAAATCCTCTGGCATCGAGGAGCGGATTCTCGCCCACATAGTCCCACATCGTCCTCACCTCAGCGATGGGGCGATGACTATTAATCAACAGGCTAGATCCGGACACGGGGTCGAAACCGGCAGGATCCCTGGCACTGATCCCCAACTCGGTCTCGGTCCCCATGATCTTTTCGATCGCCATGTGTCCTCGTCGCAGGGTAAGCGTTCAGCCGTCAGCAATCAGCGGTCAGCAAGACAAGACAACTCAAGATCTCTGCTCACATCCTCATCTTAGGAATTGTGAGCTGTTTCTCGCAAGCTCTGGTTTTAGCTGAAAGCTAATCGCTGAACGCACACATTACAGATAGTGACCGGTTGGGATTGTTTCAACCTTGCGGGACCGCTTCTCTTCACGGTCAAAGACTGTCCGAACATTGACAATACGCTCGCTCCGCCGCCCGGCAATCTTGGCCCAGTCGTCCGGATTGGTGGTATTTGGAAGATCTTCATTCTCCCTGAACTCGGTCCGGACTGCATCGAGCAGGTCCTCAACCGTCAAGCCCTTGACGCCCGTCGCGATCATCCTTTTGACCGCCCGCTTCTTGGCCCTTGTACAGATCGATTCGATCATCGCCCCTGAGACAAAGTCCTTAAAGTAGAGCGTTTCCTGCTGACCGGAGGCGTAGGTGACCTCCAGAAAGCGGTGCTCCGGGACTGCGGCGTACAGAAGCTGAATAGTCGCCTCAATCATGGCTGCTGCTGCCTTTTCAGGTGTCCCATGGGCCTTGATCTCCGTAGCTGCGAACGGCAGCTCAGGTGTCAGATACTTCGAAAAGATCTCATCGGCCACACTCTGGTCGGGCCGGTCGATCTTAATCTTGACATCAAAGCGTCCCGGACGCAGTACCGCCGGGTCGATGAGGTCCTGCCGGTTCGTGGCCCCGATGACGATAACGTGCTTGAGCCCCTCTACGCCATCCAGCTCCGCCAGGAATTGCGGGACGATCGTGGACTCCATATCCGAGGAGATACCAGAACCACGAGTCCGGAAGAGCGAGTCCATCTCATCGAAGAAGATGACCACCGGCGACCCCTCGGTGGCCTTCTCCTTGGCCCTGCTGAAGATTTCCCGGATCTGCCGCTCCGTCTCGCCGACATACTTGTTCAGCAGCTCAGGACCCTTGACGTTCAGAAAGTAGCCCTTCACCGCCTGCCCGGTCTTCTTGGCCAGTTGTTCGGCCAGGGAGTGCGCGACAGCCTTCGCAATCAAAGTCTTACCACAACCTGGAGGCCCATAGAGCAATACCCCCTTCGGAGGCTGGAGCTGGTGTTCCCGGAAATAGTCTACGTACAGGTGAGGCAGCTCGATGGCATCTCTGATCATCTCGATCTGGGGACCGAGCCCACCGATGGCCTCATAGCCGATGCCTGGAACCTCTTCAAGGAAAAACTCCTGGGCATCGCTCTTGGGTAACTTCTCCAGAATGTGCCCGGACCGCGGGTCGAGAAGCAGATGATCACCCACCTTGAGAGAGAGTTGTAGTAATGGATCGGCCAGCTCTACCACTCGCATCTCATCGGCTCGCAGGGTGACAATAGCCCGGCCTTCATCGAGCAGGCCTTTCAGGGTCACGACCTCACCCTGTTCATCGAAGCCTGCAGCCGCAATCACATTGAACGCCTCATTCAGAATCAGCTCCTGGCCCTTACGAAGCGTTTCGGATTGCACCGCCGGATGGAGGTTGACCTTCATCTTGCGGCCACCCGTATAGATGTTTGCCGTCCCGTCAGGGTTCATTGCCGCGAAGATCCCGTACGGGTTCGGCGGGGCAGAGAGCTTCTCTACCTCCTCACGAAGCCCCTCTATCTGCTCTTTCGCTTGCTGCAAGGTCTGAACCATCCGCTGGTTCTGATGATGCGCCTGACCCAACTGTTCGCGGGATTGGTCGAGTTTGGACCGAAGAAATTCAAACTCTTTCGGGGCTTGGTCCAGTCGTCGCCGGAGGTGATAAACCTCCTCTTCGAGCGTCTTCACTTGCGCCTGGAGGACCTCGATCTCATCCTCGTATTGAGAAAGCTTACGGTGGAACGTCGTATCGCTCCCTGGAAGCTGCTCGGAAAGCTTCCGCATAGTCTTTCTAAGAGAGCTTAACCTTGCCGGGCCCTTTTCAGGGTCATTCATTGTCGCCTGACCTCCTTGCGCCCTTGGTCCCTCTGCTCATCGTCGCGCTACGTCATCCAAGGGAAACGCGCCTCATAATCTTACTTTTATACTACTAACGATTATAAGGCTGTCAAGTCTTTTTTCCTGAAAAGCACACCGGAATAATCCGCTTCCATAGCCTATCTTAGGCTTCTGGATGCTTACAATATCACTCCCCTTCTGGTGGGTGCGTATTCCGATCAAAGTTGCCACCCATTCCGATCGCAAAACGGCCACCTGTCCCGATTGAAAACTGCCACGAGTTCCGAGACTCGTGCAGGTTAGCGTGGGCAGAATGTCCTGAAGGTTCAGGAAACTCCAAGACGAGTTGGCAAAGGGTAGCGAACCGCAAACACACTCTTCGGGCCGTATTGTCGCAAACGTCCTTCGGAAATGCCGCGCTTGCGCACCTAGATCACCACTACTCATCCGCCTTCTTGGGAGTCCACATTACGGGGGTGTAATCTACACTCCACTCGGTGGCAGGCGCGGTTCCTGCGAGAGCACCACCAACCTAGCACTTGGGAACGTCCTTTAGATCACGCGCCAGTCATTGCCGAATTCGATCAATCTAAACAGTAAAGGGGAGGCAGCAAGACAGGAACGATCTACGAATCCCACACGAATTTATCCGAAGTATTACTGGTCTCAACTGAATGGAGGGCGTCCCGTTTGCCCGGGCCGCCCTCCGCGCTGTCGTTATTGGTTGGTGATGGTTGCCGTCGTTCCGTCGAATTTCGTTATGTTGACAGTGAATGGCTCGTTATAGGACCTGGCCCGATCCTGCAGGATACTGAGTGCAACCTGCTCGCCCAGCAGCATCGACCAGTAGGTCGAACTGCGGAAGTGGATGCCGGCGTGGATCCCGTGACCAAACGAGATGTTGTACGCCAGCTTGTTCAGTTCTCCGTTGATATCCAAATTGTTTCCGTCCGCACCAGCGTAAGTATTGAGCAAGAGACCATTTGTACGTGGCACGACCAAGTCCCGGCCGGCGTTGGCGAGCAACGGACGGAGCTTCTGATTGCAGTCAAAGAAGAATTTGAGCACCGTGACGCACGCACCGCCGACCGTTCCGTGGCCCGTCGGGTAACAGGGATGGGTCGGCGAACCCTCTGGAAATGCCTGTGGTAGCAAGTAGCTGCCGTAGGTCGATTGAATGATGGGAAGCGCCGCTGAGTTCAGGACGTCCCCGTGCAGCGCCGCCGCCGCTTGGGGAGATGGGCTAGAGTTAGTAAGTCTCGCATGCACCAGCGCCCCATACTCCTCCGGCCGCAGCCGCAGATCCTTGATCCACTTGTGGAACCAGGCAGCTTTGAGTGCTCGCGTGGCCATTTCAGCGAGCGTCCCCGCAGCGTCTGGCCCTCCCAAGGTGGCGAAGGCCTTTTCCGTCGTTGAGCCGATATAGGGGTTACCAGGGTTCGGTGGTGTGTTTAGCCCAGCCATTACGAGGAAGGCGACGAAGTATGCTTGGTAGAGCACGTCCACATGGGTATATGCGGCGAGGTCTCGGCCATTCCGGAGGTACCGGAATCTACTGTCAAAGGCCAGTTGGCGTCCCGAGTCTCCGCCGTTTTGGACCAGTTGGTACTCGCCAACCGTGGTCATGAACTCGCTCCCACCGCCCCCCACCGGAAGGAACGTTTGGTACTGCTGACTGAGGGGCTGAGCGCCGAAGAAGGTCGGCTGGAGCATGAACTGCGAGACGTACGGGCCCAGGACATTACCGTCGCCAGGAACGAACTGCCCGCGGAACAGATTCTGTGGTGTGACGGGGAACGGGAACTGATTATTCGCGGCACTGCTGACGAATGACAGATTGTTCATGTCGTTCACAGCTTGAGCGACCAGCGAATTTGTGGAGTATTGGGTGAACGGCACGTCATTCAGCAGAGCCGCCCAGTAGTGCTCGACCTGCTCGGCCGCCGTCTGCGCGCTGGCAACACTCGGCGCCGGCGGGATGACCGTACAATGTGAGTCGAGGCCTTCCAGGTCAAATGCAAGCGCAACCTGTGGGCCATTCTCCTTCGAGTTGGGTCCCCCGCCGGGGTTCCCAACAATGATGTTTTCGAAGTCTTCGAACTCTCCAGTCTGTAGGGCATGGGTCAGGCTTCGGAAGGCAACAGCAATCGGTACGCCGAGGCCGTCGTGTAACAGGGCTTTGCTATAGCTGCCGCTGAAGTCTGTGAATCTCGACGCATCGCCATTGTCTGGTTGAACCGGAACGTTGATCTTCTCGGCCTGGGCCGTGCTTTTGCGGTAATTGAAGCTGTCATTCGCGCGTTGCGAAGACTCATAGTCTACAACCGACGCCTCGGCGACTGGCCCTCTTTCGCCGAGCAAAGGTTGAAGGGGAACTGCCGCGACTACGGTCGCTACCGTTGCGGCGCCCTTTAGAAAGTTTCTTCTGCTGAGCTTCCCGGTCTCGGTTTCAGAACCGGGTAATTCTTTGTTGGAGCCTCCGCCCGCTTGATGCTTAGAGTCGTTCATTGTGAAGTCTCCCCTAGAAGAGCGTTTCAGCGTTTCCACCACAGATCTTTGTTATCCGGGTGAGTTTGATTTTTTTGGATAAGGCATTGCTTTCGGTAGTCAGAAGTGTAGGAAGGCTGTTTTTGATTGTCAATGAATATTGTGCAGCGCAAAACAGGGGCTGGCGATGGGGTTGGGGAGAGAAGATCGGTCGACGGCCGCTCTTTTGAGAAATCAGCTCATCTTTTGGTCGCGTCACCCGGCAAGAGGGCATTGTTGAGCACAATTCAGACAGACCTCCCCTGCATGCCTTTGTTTCACAATGTGTTATGACTGTATGTATTCATCCCAGGTGTATTCTGCGTATTATGATCGAATCCGCCACCCATTCCGATTGAACTCGGCCAGGCGTTTCGATAGTCGTGCAGGTTAGCGTGAGCATAATGTCCTGGAGGTTCAGGAAACTCCAAGACGAGTTGGGCAAATGGTAGCGAACCGCAAACACACTCTTCGAACTGTATTGTCGCAAACGTCCTTCGGAAATGCCGCGCTTGCGCACCTAGATCACCATTACTTCTCCGCCCTCCTGGGAGCCCACATTACGGGGGTGTAATCTGCACTTCAGAGCTGGGAGCCCAACTCGAAATGAGGTCTCTCATACCTACGGGGCTCAGGTGGCGTGAGCCTAGAGGATTGGCGTCAGGTCCATCGCCTTCTTGTAGATCGGGAGATGCTCGTACCGGGGCATCTGTAATCGTTCGCCCCTCAACTTCACCCTTCGGGCTGAGCCCTCAGGGCGACACCCTCTCCCCTCAGAGGGGAGACTTCGACGAACTCCGTCGAGCAATGGAAGGGATGAGGGGTGGACCACAGCCGAAATCATCAAATGCCTCAAATCACCGAATCACTGAGGATCGACCCCTGGCCCCCGCGCACACACCAGACGTGGATCACGGCCGTCTTACCGAGGTTGAACACGTTGCCAGAGTCGAGGTCCAAGTCCCACGCGAAGCTGGAATCGATAGTGTTGGTAGTCGCCGACCAGTAAGGGGACGAATGCACATTGCTGAATGGGTGGCCTCTGGGAAGCGCAGGACTGGATTGTGTCGGGTCCACGAGGCTCGCCAGTTCCTGGATCGTGGGCAGCCGCCACCCCTTCCGCCCACCCACCGTCCTAAAGTTGCAACTCGCTTGCGCGTTGTGCCAGTTTTGGACAAAGGTGGGGTTGCTCTTGGAGTTCTCCGGCGACTGCTCCCAGACGAGGCCCGTCTCCCAGTCCAGGACGGCGGCTTCCTTGAAGTCCCTCAGCATCTCAAACCGCTTTTCTGCGTTGATCTGTGCCGTCCTTCTTGGGGAGCCGACCGGTGGCTGCCGCTTCTTCTGGAAAGACGTTCACCATCAAGACCAACAGCGTCTCCAGTGCAGACCCCAGCATCACACAGCCGGCGAGATAAGCCTTGGCCTCTTCGCACCGAACCGCCTCTTTCCAGTAGAGCCTGTGCGACCGGCAGCGCTCTTTTTCCTCGTCCTCGTTAAGAGTCAATACGTCCATGAGGTTGGTCCCTACGACTTCGTGTCAGCTCCGATGCCATGACGGCCGGAACCCTGATCGAAGCCCTCGAAGGTCTCGTGGACGATGCCTTCGATGAAAGCCACTTCCTCTTCGCGCAGCTTCTTGAAGTCGCCCTCGCGGCGCTTCCTGGACAGAGTACCATTGTTCTGTCTGATGAACAGTGCTAGGTTTTCAGCAACTCGGTCCGGCATTTCGACCGCGTCCATGATCCGGCGGGTCGCTTCGTCGTGACGGCGCAGATAGTCGATCTCGCGCGGCAGATCGTGCTCGACGGTGCGTGCAACGCATGCATACAGAAACTCCGCCTCTTCCGTGCAATCGAAATAACGGTAGAGGTCGGCGGTCTGATTGAGGACCTCGACGTTGCGCTCGGGTGTGGACCGCCACTCGATGAAAGGCATCAACGGTCCGGAATGGGCCTGCAGCGTTGCGCGGTAATCATCGATGCGGTCCAGCATCACGGAGGAAACCGGGAATACCATCCCCGGCGGCGTAAATCTCCGCTCGGAGAGGACGTGATGGATCAGGCAGCGATGCAGACGCCCGTTGCAGTCCTGGAACGGATGGACATAGACGAAGCCGAATGCGGTGGCCGTCGCCTTCAGCACCGGGTCAATGCCGTCATCGCGCATGCGGTCGTTCGCCTCCAGCAAGCTGCCCATGAGATTGTCCAGATCATCAGGCCTTGCGCCGATGAATTCCGGGAGCGGGTCGCCGTCGTGGTCCCGTCCGCCTAAAAAGACGCCGTCGGGACGCAGACCGGCGCGTACGAATCGCGTGTCCTCGATAATGACGCGCTGAAGACGGATGATTTCATCGAGCGTGAGGCAGTTCTTTCCGGCTTGCAGGACCGCCCTCCCCCATCGCTCCAGCCGGTTGCGCGGCGGGCGCTCGCCCTCAATCTCGAAGCTGGCCCGGCTGTCGGCGAGCAGCATGAAACTGGCGGCACGCGCAACCAGGTGGGCGCCGGTACGCCCCACGATTTCCCTTGCCCTGGCGGCAAGGTCGAGTGTCAGGAATTCCGTGAGCGCTTTGGTACGCCGGATGATGGGGCAGAATCGACCGGTACCCAGGAGATTGTCGCGCACGCGGTGCCGCTTCGAGAGACGCGGCTTGCCCGTGAAGTACGCCTTGGGGTCAAGAAGATCGATGGCCGTGGCGCTCGGCGCATCTTCCACGTTAAGAGTTCGGCCGGTCAGGGTTTCGTAGAGATACCACGCGCGACGCGCCGGAATGCCGGTCGGCGTGGTACGGACAATGGCCTCGATCTCCGCCTGCGGCACCACCTCGAAGATCCGCTTGAGGATCAGGAGATCAATGTCTTCATGGCGGAGCGCAAAACTCAGGTGATCGGCAAAGGTATCGCCCGGCCAGTAGCGTTTATCAAAAATGGCCCAGACTCCCTCTTCCCGATGGCTGCCACGAACGTGCTGCTCCGATACGCAACTCGGCCGCCGGACCGGCCCCGGAATAGCAAGCGCACGGACGAGCGCCGCCCAGCCGGCCAGTCTGGTGCCGTTAGGGACGGTCTTTTCCTGGAAGACCGTGATAGGAGCCGGGTTAAGCTTCATCGGTCGAGAATCCTTTTCCCTAGTCGAAAATCCCTAGATTAGTGTCATGCAGGTCGAAATTCACTATAGCATATGATTTCGCTAACGTAAAAGGGACCCACCTCAAGCGGGAATGATCGAGCAAAAGGAACCCACCCTGATACGATCGCTGTTTCTCGTGTGTTCGAGCCAGATCACACAGGAGACAGGGAGGGAGAGGAGTGTGAGGGAAGGAGTAGTACGAGCTCATCAGGACGGCTGCTCGGGTGTACACGAAGAGTATTCGTCGGATCGCGCGGGAGACGGCCATACGCGCAAAACGATCCGCAAGGTCTTGGCGAGCTGGGAGCCGAAGTACCGGCAGGAGGCACGACCCGGCCTGCCGGGTGCGGGAGAGATGTAGGACCTGGGATTCAGGCATAGTTCGACGGCGTCGAGCACTGTCGTTTTGGTTGAATCACCGGGACCGATAAGGCAGTTGACTGCTGACGATGGCACCCATTGAAGAACTTTGATTCCCTCAAGTGTCTCGATCTCAATGAAGCCTCCCCGCGGCAAGCCGCGGGGTATCGTCTTCTGTTCTGGCCCGTCATTCCGTGCTTGACGAGCCTGCCCCGTACTTGATACGGGGCCTGCCCCGTACTTGATACGGGGCCTGCCCCGTACTTGATACGGGGCCTGCCCCGTACTTGATACGGGGGAATCCAGTCGGGCCCGCTGGATACCGGCTTCCGCCGGTATGACGAACTCGCGGCAAGCCGCGGGGTATCGACCCTCAACGAAAATGAACGCAATACGCATTATTGCGCTCGCTATAGGTTATGAACCAAGATAGCCAAGGCCAGATCTGGGGATCGCGCAAGCTCAACCAAATGCCTGTGATGCGTGAAAAACAGGACCTGGGTCTTCTTGCTCAGTTCGCTGAGCACTTTTAGGGTTGCAACCGCGCGATCATCATCAAACTGCACGAGTAGATCGTCAACAATGACGGGCATCGGGCCGCGTCCATCTATGTGCTGCTCGATCGCCGCGAGCCTCAGCGAAAGAAACAGCTGGTCGCGCGTCCCTTGGCTCATACCTGCTACCGAAACACGGGCGCCGTCCGGTCGAACACCGAGCAGGACTTGGTTGTCACCTTCATAATCGACCGTCAGCCCCGAAACGCTTCCCAAGGTAATCCTGGCGAAGACCTCTCCAGCCCGCTGAAGTAGCGGCCCTTGATGCTGCTCGCGGTAGACTTGGACCACTCGACTCAGCACAGCTCCCGCCAGCCGAACCCGCGCGTAGGAGCGAGCTTCCTTTGCAATTCGTGCCGAGATCGCCGATAAGGCCTGCTGAGCTTCGGCGGCGGCGGGGCTACCATCGATCGCGTCCAGTTGCTGCTTGGCACCGAATAGCGCGCCCTGGGAAGCATCAACCTGCAGCTCTAATTCTTCCGTCTGCGTTGCCAAGTCCGCGATCTGCTGCACGAGGCCGTCGAGGCTGAACCCATCCGCTTCACGCACTACGTCGTCAATGAGGCGGGCATTCTGTTGGACGAGCTGCTCATCGATTTCTAGCAGTCGCTGCTGTAAGATCTGCTTTCGTGTTGCCTTTGCTTCGATGTCGGGCAACTCGTCCGCCACCATGCATCCCGCTTGCTGAACGAGCTCGTCCAGCTGCTTCCTCGCGTGCTGCGCGGCGGTCTCGGCCTGGGCAAGCGTCCGGGTTTCGCGGTCGATGTCGTTTGCCACTTGCTGTCGCTTCGTCTCCGTCGTGCGAGTGTCGCGCAGATCGGCGTAGAGGCGTACGGCAAGGGCATCCGGGTCATGGCCGTCTGAAGATTGCTCAACCGCCTGTCCAATCTCAGTGACGCTGGCCGTAAAGGCATTGAGGACTGCGTGATGGCTGCTGATTTCCTTGTCGAGCTTGACTCGTTCGCTAAGGGTCGTCGCCAAACGGGAGAACTGATCAAGTCTGGTCTTTGCCTCGGACGGGAGAGCATTCGCCGCGAGCCTCAGTCGTTCCGCTGCCGCGCGCCAGTCCTGCCCCCATTCGGCAATCCTCACCGCTGCTTGCTGCCGCTGATTCTGCAGGTCCCGCAGCTCCGCCTTCCCCGCGTGAATGAGAGCGGCCACGGAGGTTCGTTCCTCCCTCGCGCTCCTGGCGGTATTCATGGCCTGATTGGCACGTGCAAGGGCACCCGCTACGGGCTCTTCTACCGTGCAGCCAACAAGTCCGCAGGCCACAAGCGCCCTGTCCAGAGCGGCCCTCGCTTGTGAGAGGTCGGCAGCGACTGCATCCCGCTCGAGGCATAACCTGTCCAGGTCGCCCTGTTTATCCACCAGGCGTTGGTGGCGCGACAGCCACTCGCGTAGGGCCGCAGGGGGCAGTTCCGAACGACGCAGGGGCGCGATGAGCGCCTCCCAGCGGCGCTGCAACTCCTGTCGCCGGCCGGCAAGGATCTCACGCTGCCCCTCGTTGCGCTGCATTTCGGACCGCATGTCGGTGATGCGCTGGCGCGTCGCCTCCAAGTTCGTTGCTCTCTGGGTATCGGCGTGCAACAGATCTGCCAGGCGGTCCGCTTCCTTGATCGCTTCCTCGAATGTGCGTGCGACTGATTGCAGGGTCTGATGGCCAGTCGGACGTTCGGCCGCTTCTATGGTCCGCTCGATGTACGTGCGGCGCATCTGCGACCATCGTTCGTCCCGCTCGCCACGCGCCACAACGACTTCGGCCTGTGTGACGACCTCGCCCGTGGCGGCCAGCACCTTGAGTTCACGGCGACGCTCTTCGAGATCACGGATGAGCGCAGCCACTCTTTCTTCCACAAGGTGCTCATCCTGGGCGAGGGAGGCGAATTCCCCCTCGAAAGCCGTGGCCGTCTCGGGCAGCGGCACAGCCAGTCCAATAAGATCGGACACGCTGCCGCCCCACAACGCCGTCGTGTCACGTTGCAGCTTGGCTTCCAGCTCGGCGATATCGCGAGCGAGCTTGCGCTTCCTGATGTCCAGATCGGCCACATTAGCCACGCCGACTAGAGACGCCTCTAGTTCGTCCACCGGTGCGGGCTCTGGAAGTGACGTCATACGCTCGCCGAGGCGCTCGATGGTGGCCTCCTTCGCGCGGACCTGCGCGTCGAGCTGTTCGTCGCGTTCGGTGAGACGCGCGTGCTCTTCGACGAGTGATTGCACGCGGGCGACGAAGGTTTCCTGAGGCAACAGCGCCGCTGCCTGGTCCACCGCAGAGGCCGGCTCGATTTCCTGAAGCAGCTGGATCATCCTGTCCGTGTGCGCACCGCGCTCGGCAGTGAGGCGCGGGAGCGTGTCGTGCGCCACGCGATACGCGCCCAGCCCATGAAACGCCTGTTCAATGGCGCTCGCGCGCTCCAGCACTGTGCGACGGACGATCAGACCTTCCAGCTCAGCCTTCAACTGTGTGAGTAGTGTCTCTGCTGCGGCCCTGGTTTCCTCTGCACCGCGCAGGCGTTCCTGGGCGGTGACACGGCGCTGCGCCGCGTCCAGTGCGAGACGTGGAACGCTGGAGAGTGTCGCCAACTCCGCTTGCTTTGCCATGCGCTCGGCAACCAGAGGTAAGTTGGCCCGGACGCGTTCCAGGCGTTGGCGTTCAGTACGCGTGTTCTTCAAAGCCTCGCGCATCTGCGCGTGTGTGGCGTCCGCGTGGCGGTATTTCCGTTCAATGTTCTCCCACGCATAGGAGCGAATCGTCGCATCTTTCAGGGCGCGCTTCTGTTCATCGAACTCGTTCAGCGCACGGTTGAGCCTGCCCGTCGAACCACGGGGCTTGAAGGCGCCTGCGGCTTCATTCTCCAGACCTGCCATCAGGGTGCGCAGACTGGCCAGGCCTGCAGCGGCCTGGAACAGGCTCCGGCCCACGTCACCTTCACCGCGCAACAATTCGTCGCTGCCGATAACGAGACCATTCAGATCCAGCCCGAAAAGGGTCTGGTAGAGCGCCTGGTCGAGCCCACCGAGGAGCCCCGCAATCGCCCCCTCAGGCAGCGGCCGGTCCGTCGTCTCGGCGCCGGATTCTTCGTCGATGGCAAACAGAGTGCTCTTGCGGGCTTTGCGGCGCATCGCCGATAGGCGGCTGCCGTCGGGCATGAGCAGGGTCGCGCCCACTCGCAGCGCGGTGTAGTCATGGAGAAAAGCGTCGCCGGTCCGTTCGGGAATGCCAAACAGGAACCCGGTCACCGCCCGCAGCGTCGTGGACTTGCCGGCTTCGTTTGGCCCGAAGACGACATGAAAATTCTTGCCGGTATGATTCGGCAGTTCGATCACGCGGTCGCGGAAAGGTCCGAATGCCTTCAGGTAAATGCGCGTGAACTTCATGGCGCACCGTTTTCGCCAGCCAGACGGGCCAGCAATTCAGCCTCAGCCTCGCCCAGTAGATCTTGTAGTACCTCCGGCGCATCGAGCCGCAAGGCCTCATCCTGAACCAACTCAGCCGGGAGCTTCTGCCTCAACTCCTTCAACGCCTCAGTGGCTAGCGAGGCCAATACGTCCTGATTCCGGGCGAGAGATCTTAGTTCCCGGACCAGCAGCCCAACGGGATCGTCGCCGATCGCGAGCTGATCGAAATCGACGACCGGTCGCACACGGATGTCGACTTTCTCCAGCCAGGCATTACCCCCAGAGACCTCGAGCGCGACGGCGCGCAACTGCTCGGCAACTACGTCCGGTTGTGCGGACACTGCGCGATGCACGGGACCTACCCCTTGCAACCGGAACCGAAGGCCCAAGATTCGCCCATCAGCGTGTGCCAGTTCAGTTCTCACGCCGGCCGCGGCTCGATCCAGCAGCGCATCGAGATCCGGTAGTCCCGCGACGTCGACCACGAGCTCAGTCCAGCGCAAGACATCCAGCTCAATCGCCTCTGTGGCGATGCTTCCCTCCTCCACGGTCACCAGTTCGCAGCCCTTCGCACCCTGCTCTCTAATATGCCGGCCCTGAGGGTTGCCGGGATACACCACCCACGGATCCTTAGACACGATTTCCCTTGCATGGACGTGCCCCAATGCCCAGTAATCGTAGCCCTTGGACTTGAGAATCGACTCCGTGGTCGGCGCGTAGTTGTCATGACTTGGCCTACCGTTCAGCGATGTGTGTAGCACCCCGAGGTTGAAACACCCCGGTACCGCTTTAGGGTAATCGACAGCAAGATCGTCCAGAACGGCTGCCGTCGTGAAACTTTGCCCGTGGACCGCCAAGCCGAGGTTGTCGTCGGTCAGTGTCTTGGGATCCTTGTCCGGGAACAAGTAGACATTCTTGGGTAGCGGAAGCGATCGCGTCAGCTTGTTCGCCGCATCGTGGTTTCCTCGGACCACATAGACAGCGATGCCCGACTCCCCGAGCTGCGCCATTCCCTTCGCAAAGAAAAGTCCTGTATTAAAGTCCGGCCAATCTCCGTCGTAGAGATCTCCGGCGATGACAACGAAATCAACCCGCTCCCGGAGAGCGCATTGAACCATATTCTCGAACGCGCGCCGGGTCGCGCCCCTTACCTCCTCCACGGGCGCACCCTCATAGCGCTCCAGACCACGTAGAGGACTGTCGAGGTGGATATCCGCACAATGAAGAAACCGCATGCCCTACAGATCCCGGAATCTATTCATGAGTTGCCGCACCTTCATCTCACGTGAGGGCTTTGATTCGCCACACACACGCCTGATGGAATTCCCCAACACAATCCACCAGCCAGTCACAGTACTCTGGCCATGCATCTCGATTCGATACATCCGCGTTCCTGAACAGGCCGATTATTTTGTCGCGCTTTTCCGGAGTCGGATTCCAGGACAGTTTCTCACCGATTTCCTTTTCGATGGCATCTTTATCTTTCTCCAACTGAGCGAGTGCTGCCTCCGCGATTCGATTGCCTCTGTATATCCGGATCCCGATCCGACCAGCATAGGTATCAAGAATATTCGAAAGAAATATATTCGATCGACCGAGCGCTATCTCAAGCCAGTATTGCGGTCCGGGAGTCTGCACCAATAGAAGAACCTTCTTTTCCAGCAGTCGATCCCGGAACATCGTCCAACACTCCAACTGCATCTGCTGAATCTCGGTCAGTGCTCCCGAAGATTTGGCGGCAGGTGTTGCGCGAACAACTTCATTCGGCTGACACATAATCGGGATAGGGGGAGGCCTCACGGCCTCTCCCCTCCACACCACCGGACATATGGACCACGTATACGGCGGTTCGGTTGATTACTTCGGCAAGACTGCCGACCGGGTGTTCGGACTCCTCTATCCACCCTGCACATCGCTCTTTCGAGCAGCTACGCTTCCGCCAGCTTTCTGCACACTGGGCACAGGGTTTACTGACCCTTTCACCCGTTCGGGCCTTCGTGATATAGGGACAGACACTCTTTATTGAAATCCTTGCTTGATCTTCCCCTCTGCCACACGTGTAGTACTCGTCCAGTGTCCTGCGCAACATCCCAGATGAACCCGTCTCTTCGCAGTGACCGCTCTGTCATCGTGCGCATTCGAAGCTCTGTCGTTCCGAGCGACCGCTTGGCGATCATTCCCTTGTTGCCCCACATGATACGGGTGGCCGGATGCAACGGTTTGCGTAATTCGTGGCAGGCACGATCATGACCGCTAACACCATGAATTGTTGCGATACTAGTGTCTGTCCCTATTTTCCACTATTTTCCAAAGTTGCCACCCATTCCGATCGCAAAACGGCCACCTGTCCCGATTGAAAACTGCCACGAGTTCCGAGACTCGTGCAGGTTAGCGTGGGCAGAATGTCCTGAAGGTTCAGGAAACTCCAAGACGAGTTGGCAAAGGGTAGCGAACCGCAAACACACTCTTCGGGCCGTATTGTCGCAAACGTCCTTCGGAAATGCCGCGCTTGCGCACCTAGATCACCACTACTCATCCGCCTTCTTGGGAGTCCACATTACGGGGGTGTAATCTACACTTACAAGGTGAGGGGAGCCGGCTATTGCTTCGGCGTCTTTATGGTGATGATAAGGCATTGCTTTCGATGGCTGAAAGGATAGGAAGGCATTTTTGCTTGTCAATGGGTATTTGACATCGAAAAGCAGGGACTGGCGATGGTTGGGCAGGAAAGATGGATCGGCGGGCGCTGAGAGCATCCGAGCCTTGATCCTACGAATGACCCTGTCCCGATGAAGCTGAAGCTGAAGGACTACCTCCGCAACAGGCTCGCTGGCCTCAAGCACCTCCCAGATGAACCCGTCTCTTCCAGTAGCTGCTCTGTCATCGTGTGCCTTCGAATCGCTGTCGTTCCGAAAGATCGCCTGACGATCATTCCCTCGTTGCCTCACAGGATACGGGTGGCTGGGTGCAACGATTAGGGTAATCCGTGGCAGGCACGATCATAACCGCGAACACCACGAATTGTTACGATAATAGTGTCTGTCCCTATTTTTAATACGTGCCCCCAACCGGGTCAGCAATCGCATTGTGTTGATACCCCTAACGTTGCGTTGAGCGGCCCGCGCTCGGCGAAGCACGTCCTCGGCCCGGCTCTCGGTCACCAATCCCTGTTCCAATTCATCCAAACGGTGCTCTGCTTCCTCGGCCCACAAGGCCTCGATCTCAGTTTCTGAAAGCTCGTCGGGGTT